>JADGRD010000487.1 GCA_017881285.1 Pseudomonadota bacterium
AAATATTGCAGGGAATCCAGGGTCGCCCCCTTCTTCCCGATCACCAGCCCCGACTCGCACCCGTGCGCATCCAGAATGATCTTCTCCCCGTCGTCGAAAGCGCTGACCTCCGCGTCAACGCTCATCTTGTCGAGGATCTCCCGCAGGACCTTGGCAGCCTCCTCCCGCTTCTCGGCCAACGAAGTCTGCTCGCTCATCGCTTCTCCTCGACTAGATGGTGAAAGTCGCAATCGGCACGGGCAACGGCGGCGGACCCGCGTTCCGCTCTCTGCCTTGCCCGCTCACCGCGCCCGGGCAACCTGCCACGTTCCCGTTTCCCGCCCCAGAGGCGCCATCCTCCCGCTCCACCGGCAGCACATCCTTCGCCAGCTTTCCCGTCTCCACTGTCGCCTTTGCCTTCCGCTTTCGCTGCACGCCCTTGCCAACGGCGGGCCGCTCGCGCCGCGCCCTTTTTCGCACGGCAGCGCCTCTTGCCCTGGACTTGGCTTTCGCCCCTTTCGCGGTCATTGCCACGTGGGACAAAACCCTACCTTTCCATGCTTGTGTTTGTCAAGATCAACTGGATAAACGGCAAAACCATGAGCTATTCTATAAAGTTGCACTGCCTCTCTTCCCACCCCATTCATCCCTTCGCAATTCCGTAATCCTCCCGACGAATCGCCATTGACAGCGGAGCATCCTCGGGGTAAAGTACCCGCGCCTCGGTTACTGAGGCGAATTCACAAGGCCTGACAGGAGAGCACCTCAATGGAGCCCACTTTCCGCGTTGGTGATTTGGCGGTCTACCCGGCGCACGGCGTTGCTCAGATCACTGGCATCGAGACCCGCGAGATCTCGTCTAGCAAGCAGACGTTCTACATCCTCAAGATCTTGGACAACGGCATGAAGATCATGATCCCGACCAAGAATGCTGGGGCTGTCGGACTGCGCGAGCTGATTCGCGCCGATGAGGTCGACGAGGTTTTCGAGATCTTGAAGAGCCGCGAGATCTCTGTGGAAGGCCAAACCTGGAACCGCCGCTATCGCGAGTACATGGAGAAGATCAAGACCGGTTCCGTCTTCGAGATCGCCGAGGTCCTCCGCGACCTGCAGCGTCTCAAGGGTGACAAGGAGCTTTCCTTCGGCGAGCGCAAGATGCTCGATACCGCGCGCACCCTGCTCGTCAAGGAGATCGCGGTCGCAACCAAGTCCAACGAAGGTAAGATCGAAGAGAAGCTCAACCGCATCTTCGCCTGCTGAACTCCGTCTACCCCCAAAAGCCCGGTCGGTGGCCCCGACCGGGCTTTTGCTTTATCCAGGCCTCCTCTACACATCCAGGTTGCGGACGTTGAGGGCATTCTGCGCGATGAATTCCCGGCGCGGCTCGACCAGATCGCCCATGAGCGTCGAAAACAGCCGATCCGCCTCGAAGGCGTCTTCCACCCGGACCTGCAGCAAGGTCCTTCTCGCCGGATCCATGGTGGTTTCCCAGAGCTGCTCCGGATTCATTTCACCCAAGCCCTTGTAGCGCTGGATTTGCAGACCCTTCTTGCCGAGCTCGTGGATGCGATCGCCGAGATCCTCGACCCGGTCAAAGTCGACAGTGTCCCCGCCCGATTGCAAGCGATAGGGGGACTGGCCCATGACCGACAACTCCTGGTGCAACGCCGAGAGATCCGCGAACTCGGGCGAGTCCAGGAACGGGAAATCGATCACCGTGGCTCGCCGGATACCCGCCGGCCGGACGGGCGCCTCGATCTTGTAGCCACCGTGCTCGCTGTCGGGCGCCAATTTCAACACCACGTCCTTGAGCTCCGGCGCATACGCCTCGAAGTACTCCTCGAGCCGTCCCAGGGCCTTGGCGATCAGTTTCGGATCCTTGAGATCCGCCTTCGACAGATGCGCCGCCTTGATGATGGCGTCCACCAGACGCGCATCGCATCGCCGATCGAGGACGCGCAAGAGCCGCCGGTACCGGCCCGCCTGCCGCGCGAGCTGGCGCAGGTTATCGCCGCCGATGGGCTCGCCGCCCCGACTGGGGACAAGCACCAGGTTCTCGGTGGCGCTGTCGAGGAGAAATTCCTCCAGGGCCTGCTCGTTCTTGAGATAGATCTCGCGCTTGCCCTTCTTAACCCGGTAGAGCGGCGGCTGGGCGATGAAGAGGTAGCCGCGCTCGACAATCTCGGGGAAGTGCCGGTAGAAGAAGGTCAAAAGCAGGGTGCGAATGTGGCTGCCGTCGACATCGGCGTCGGTCATCACGATCACGCGGTGGTAGCGGATCTTGTCGATCTCTTTTTCCTTCTCGACCCCGCAGCCGAGCGCCGTGATGAGGGTGACGATCTCCTGTGAGGAGAGCATCTTGTCGATGCGAGCTTTCTCGACGTTCAAGATCTTTCCGCGCAGGGGCAGGATGGCCTGGTCCTTGCGGTTGCGGCCTTGCTTGGCCGAGCCGCCGGCGCTGTCGCCCTCGACGATGTACAGCTCCGAGAGCGCCGGATCCCGCTCCTGGCAATCGGCCAGCTTGCCGGGCAGCGACGAGATGTCGAGCGCGCCCTTGCGCTGCACCAGTTCGCGCGCCTTGCGGGCGGCGTCGCGCGCTCGCGCCGCCAGCACGGCCTTCTCGATGACCTGCTTGGCCTCACGCGGGTGCTCTTCGAGAAACCGGCCCAGCCGTTCGTTGACGATGCGCTCGACAATGCCCTTGACCTCGGAGGAGACCAGCTTGTCCTTCGGCTGGTTGCTGAATTTCGGGTCGGGGTGCTTGACCGACACCACCGCCGTCATGCCCTCGCTGATGTCGTCGCCGCCAAGGCCGCTCTTCAAGTCCTTGAGCAAACCCGCGGCCTGCGCGTAGGCGTTCACGGTGCGGGTCAGCGCGGCGCGGAAGCCGGTCAGGTGGGTGCCGCCGTCCTTGTTCTTGATGTTGTTGGTGAAGCAGAAGATGGAATCCGTGTACGAGTCGTTCCACTGCAGTGCGATTTCAACGATGGTTCCATCTTGCTCGCCCTCCAAGACGATGGGCTTTTCGTGGGTGACGACGCGGGTGGTGTTGAGATCGGCCACGAACTGCGCCAGGCCGCCCGCGAACTGGAATTCGTGTGCCTTGCCGCTGCGCTCGTCCTCGAGCGTGATGGTCAAGCCGCGATTCAAGTAGCACAGCTCGCGTAGGCGTTGCGACAGCACCTCGAAGCTGAATTCGGTGGTGCCCTTGAAGGTCGCGGGATCCGGCTTGAAGGTGATCTTCGTGCCGGTCTTTTCCGAGACACCGATCTCCTCGAGAACGGTGACCGGATCGCCGCGCCGGTATTCCTGGTAGTAGACCTTGCCGTCGCGTTTGATCTCGAGCTTGAGCCACTCGGAGAGCGCGTTCACCACGGAAACGCCCACGCCGTGGAGACCGCCAGAAACCTTGTAGTTCGAATGGTTGAACTTGCCGCCGGCGTGCAGAACCGTCATCACGATCTCGGCGGTGGGACGCTTCTCCGTCGGGTGCTCGCCCACTGGGATGCCACGGCCGTTGTCCTCGACCGAGACCGAATTGTCGAAATGCACCTGTACGTCGATGCGGTTGCAGAAGCCCGCCAGGGCCTCATCCACCGAGTTGTCGACGACCTCGTAGACCATGTGGTGCAGGCCGCTGCCATCGTCCGTGTCGCCGATGTACATGCCCGGCCGCATGCGCACGGCCTCGAGTCCCTTGAGGACCTGGATACTCTCCTCGTTGTACTCGCTACCGGGCTTTGGCTGCTCTTGCCCTAGCGTGTTATCTGCATCGGTGGACATGGAAAAAACCTAGGACTTTCAGTGACATAGCACCAATGGGTGGGGGAGTAAAGCAAAACCTGGAAGCGCTCAGCCGGGTTCGATTCGGCCGCCGTTGACGTGCCAGTCGACGCGTCCAGGGAGGTCCGGCAGAAGGCCCCTCTCGGTCACGGTGAGGAGAGTCTGACATGCCGTGGCCGAAAGGCTGCCGAAAAGGCGCGCGCGGCGCTCCTCGTCGAGCTCGCTGGCCACGTCGTCGAGCAGCAGCACCGGTGTCTCGCGATTGCCCGCCGCCACATGGCGCAGCTCCGCGAATTTGAAGGCGAGGACCAGCGAGCGGATCTGTCCCTGCGAGCCGTGGTCGCGCG
>JADGRD010000488.1 GCA_017881285.1 Pseudomonadota bacterium
TGGTGCAGGAGCTTGAGCCGTTCATTCTGTTCCGCGGTGATGTACACGGTGGTCGAGATCTTGTTCCGTGCCATGGCAGGACCATGCATGACCATAGGTGCATAGTCAATTGTGATGGGAACCCTGAAAGGGTTTCGCGCCGAAGCCCTACCCCGCGTCTGCCAAAAGGTTTTCGTCCATGCTGCGACTCGCCCTTGCCGCAATCGCTCAGTTGTCCTAGCCTACGCCCCATGCGAATAACCCCTGTAGCTTCGGGCCACTTCCCACGGTTCCTCCAGCGCGCGGCACTGGTTGGCCTTTTCCTCGGCGCCTTCGCCCCCGCCTGCGGCAGCAAGCAGACCCCCGGGACAGGAAATCCCACCTCCGGATTGAAGGTTTCGTCGAACGACTTCGGCGCCAAGTTCGACCGTTCCCGCTGCGACGACCAGGGCAAGCAGGCCGTCACGCTGGACGCGAACGGCGACGGCAAACCCGATGTCATCAAGCTCTTCATCGCGACGGCGCATGAAGGCCATACCACCCAGCAACTCGTGTGCAAGCAGACCGACCTCGACTTCGACGGCAAGATCGATCTGGTGCAGTACTACGGGCCGGCCGGCGAGATCTTCATGGACGAATACTCCATGGACTACAGCGGGAAGTTCAACGGCCGCACGTTCTTTCAGGACGGCAAGAAGGTGCGCTCCGAGAAGGACATGGACTTCGACGGCAAGCCCGACTACTTCGAGTTCTTCGAGGGCGGCAAGCTGGTGCGTGTCGAGCGCGACCGCAATGGCGACGGCAAGATCGACGAGTGGCAGTACTACGAGAACGGCCGTCTCGACCGCATCGGTCAGGACACGACCGGCTCGGGCCGCGTGGACAAGTGGGAGCGCAATCCCGAGGGCGGCCCCGAGATTCCCGTCGCGCAAGAGAGCGCCGCCAACGCGGCTGCCGCCGCTCCCGCGACTCCCGCCGGGGCGGCCGACACGGCCGCCGCTGCCGCCGCCGCCGCTGCCGCCGCGAAGAGCGGGCCCAAGATCGAAACCAGCACCACCAAGAAGTAGCGACTAGCCTACAGGAGAAGTCTTCCTGACCGAGTCAGATCGACGGTGTGATGGCCCGCGAGTGGCGCTCGATGCCACCGCGATGATCCGTCTCGACCTGCGCTCGCCAGCCATGCACTCGCGCATCGTCAACGCCAGCCCGCGCGGCATGCTGCTGGTCATGCCGGACGCCCGCCCTATTGGCACCCGGATTCACGTCACGGTCCACCTCGAGGAGCAGGGCAAGGAGATCAAGGTCGACGGCATCATCGTCCATTGCAGCACCACCGAGAACGTCGACCCGCGCTTCAGCGCGCGCGCGGGCATCCTGGTCACGTTCTCCGAGCCCGACTGGATCGATCTCTGCAATCAACTCGCAGCCAGGTGAACGACTTTGTTGTGGCGGGTCTCGGACTCGAACCGAGGACCCGGCGCGTATGAAACGCCTGCTCTGACCAACTGAGCTAACCCGCCATCGGGACCCCGCCGGCCCTCCCGAGAAGGGATGGCCGGACAGCGCCGGGCGATTTTGCTTGCCGCCAACCGCCTGTCAAGGGTCGTGAACGACAAAACGGCGGGAATCATGCTTCGCTCTCTGCTGTCGACCTTGACTGCCTCCCTGCCCTTCGCTAGAAGCCGCAGGGAGAATGCGCTTATACGCAGGCAAGATTCCGACCATTGCGGCCGAGATCGTCAAGGTCTTGGTGGACGGCGACGAGCTGTCCGTCCTCGACCGGGGGGAAGCCGAACTGGACGTCCAGGCCGTGCTCAAGGAGTACATCCGCCTCGAACGCGAATGCACGGAGAAGGCGAAGGATCTCCTGCAAACACGCAACCTGCCCTACGAGCACTTCGGCAAGATCAAGCGTCAAATCGCCGGGGAAAAGGGCTTCGGACTGGGCGACGAGGGGCTCGATTGGATGACGACCCAGATGATCGAGTCGTTCATGCAGTCCCCGCACGTGGAAGAGGTTTTCGCCGACGACGCGACCCTGCGCAAGCGGATGACCGACATCCTCAAGAAGCACATGCAGATCGACGACGAAATCGACGCCGAGGTCCGCCGCCGCATCAAGAACCTGGAGGAAGGCACGGCGACCTGGGAGGTCGAGTATCAGAAGGCGCTCGACCAGATCAAGAAGAACCGCCACCTGGGCGAGTAGGTAGGCGCGGTTCCGACTCGGGATCTAGCGGTTCGCCGGCTTCCGAACCGTGACGCCGCCACTTGAGCCCTGGGGCGCGCCCTGCGCCTGCGGCTCTGGCCCGCGCGGCCCCTGGCCCCGCGGTTGGCCCGGCCCGGCCTGCGGCCGCGGTTGCCGGTCGCGCGCCAGCGACACCACCTGCCGCACCAGCCGCTCGATGGAGAACCCCACGTCCGACAGATGGGCGTCGTCGTACATATAGGCCGGCGTGGAAACCACGCGGTTCTTCTGGTCGACCAGGATCTCGCGCAACGGGCAGGGCCGCACGTCCGCGCCCATGATCGCCGCGTGCTTGGCCTCCTCGCAGGCCTTGGTGCCGAAGGTGATGCGCACGCCCGCCGCGGGCCCCAGCACCCGCGCGGCCAGGATGGGCGACAGGCAGATGAAGCCCATGGGCCGCCGCCGCTGAAGCATGGCCTTGAGCAGCCGGGTGACCTCGGGGTGCACCTCGCACACCACGCCCTTCTCGGCGTAGTTCGACAGCGCCGTCGCGACGCCATGGCCGCCGGGGAAAATGAGCGCGTCCAGATCGTTTTCCCGCACGGCGGCGATGTCCTGGACCTGGCCGCGCGCGATGCGGGCGGCCTCGGCCAGCACGCGGCGGGGCGCCGCCTGCGCGTCCGGCGCCCGCGTCAGGTGATCGACCACACGCCCCTGAACCACGTCCGGGGCCATGCAGATGGCGCGGCCCCCACTCCGCTCGATCCAGTAGAGGGCCATGACCGCCTCGTGAATCTCGGAGCCATCGGAGGCGCCGCAGCCGGAGAGAACCACGCCAACTCGGGTTGCCATAGCACCACCGCTACCAGAAAAAGCCCCGCTACGCCAACCCCGACCTCGTCATTCGCCGACTGCCATGGGCGCCATCTGCGCGGCGGCATAGGCGAGGAAGCGCCCCTCGATGATGGCCTGCCGCGCGCCCCGAACGATGTTCAAGTAATACTGTAAGTTATGTAAGGTAGCCAAACGATAATACAGGATTTCTTTTGCTCTGAACAGGTGGGCAAGATAGCCGCGGCTGTAGCGCCTGCAGGCCTCGCAGGGACAGGCCTCGTCGAGCGGCCGAGGGTCATCGCGGTGGCGGGTGTTGGCGATGTTGAGGTGGCCCTGAGCCACGAACAGGTGCCCGTTGCGGGCGTTGCGCGTGGGCATCACGCAGTCGAACATGTCGATGCCCGCGCCGATCCCCGCCAGGAGGTCCGGCGGCCGTCCCACGCCCATGAGATAGCGCGGGCGCTCCGCGGGCATAAGCGGCGCCACATGCGCCACTACTTCGTGCATGACCTCGGGCGGCTCGCCCACGGACAGCCCGCCCAAGGCCAGCCCCTCGAAGGCCATCGCGGCGATCTCGCCCAGGTGCGCCTCGCGCAGCGGCAGGCTGGTCCCACCCTGCACGATACCGAAGCGCATCTGCCCCGCCGCCGCTTCCACCGCCAGGCAGCGCCGCGCCCAGCGCGTGGTGCGCTCCATGGCCTTGGCCAGGACGGCGGGCTCGGCGTCCGAGGGCGGGCATTCGTCGAAAGCCATGGCGATGTCGCTGCCCAGCGAGGCCTGGATGGCCATGGCCGATTCCGGGGTCAGGCGTTGCGTGCTGCCGTCCACGTGCGACTGGAAGGTGACGCCGTCCTCGTCGATGGTGCGCCGGCCGCTCTGGCTGAAGACCTGGAAACCGCCCGAATCCGTGAGGATGGCGCCCGGCCAGGCCATGAACTTGTGCAGGCCCCCGAGCCCCGCAATCAACGCATGCCCTGGCCGCATGGCCAGGTGATACGTGTTGCCCAGAATGATCCGCGCGCCCAGGGCTTCCAGGTCGCCGGACGAGAGCGACTTCACCGTGGCCTGCGTGCCCACCGGCATGAACACCGGCGTTTCCACCACCCC
>JADGRD010000489.1 GCA_017881285.1 Pseudomonadota bacterium
GGAAGTCGCGCCGAAAAACGTCGGCCGGGTGCTCGGTCATGCTGACGCCGTCGATCCACACCGTGCCCGTGGCGGTGCCCAGCTCGAAGCCCAAGCGGGCGTCGCTTGCGGTCTCGTTGGCCTCGAAGGTCACGGTGAAGGTCTGCCAGGTGGTGCCCACCTCGACGACGCGGGACAGGCCATAGCCGCGCCAGTCGGCCGCGCCTTTCTGCAGATTCACGCCCAGCCGCCAGACCGCGGAGGCGCGCGCCGCAAAGGTCAGGTCATAGGACACGGCCTGCGTGACCGAGAGGCCGCTTTCCGAGAGCAGGATCTTCCAGTCGGTCGCATCGCCCCTGTTGGTGATATCCACCCGGGCCGACCTGGCGCCCGCGCCGGGCTCGGCGCTGTCGGCGGTCACGGTCGCGGCCGCGCCGGTGGTGCTGTCGGCCCACAGACTCCAGTTGGTCGATAGCGTGGCCTCGAAGCCGCCGTCGCGCACGTGCTCGGTGGCCGCGGGCGAGCCCGTCACCGCCACGCGCGCGGCGGGGCCGCACGCGGCGCCCAGATCGGCGTCGAATTCGTCGTACCACCAGTCGTTGCCGTGGAAGGTGTCACCGAATTCGTAGGCGTAGTAGCCATCGGCCGTCAGCGCGACGCCCAGGCCGAAGCGCATGTTGCGATAATCGGTGCGGCCGAACTCCAATGCGCCCGCTGGAATCACGCGCATGGGATCGTAGCCATAGCCGTAACCGATCTGGTAGGGCGGCGCGCCTTCGATCATGGTGATGACGGGTTTTCGCCCCACCTTCCACCATCCCTGGTAGGTGTCCCACAGGTCGCCGAAGCCGATCCGGCTTTCGATGACCTCGGGCACCTGAAAGCCAATGCTGTCGCCATTGAAGAGCGCCCCGATGTCCGTGGTCGGGGGACGCGGCAGGTGGCCCGAGGCGTAGGCGTACGGCATCAGCTTGCGCCATTCGGCTAGCTCGGCGAACACGCCCGCGCGCCAGGCCGCGTCCAGCCACGCCGGGTCGTCGAGCTTGCCGTCGCCATCGGCGTCCACGTCGACCGGGTTACCCTGGTAGTCCGTTTTCAACCACGATTGGTCGACGAAGAAGTTGTCGAAGAACATGCCGTCCTGGGCCAGGTCGATCTTCATCATCTGGTCGTAGGCGAAGCGGGCCTGCATGGTCGCGACCTCGGGCCGGGTCAGGTTCACGCGCCACGCGCCCGGCCACACCTCGATGCGCTTGCCCCTGGTGTCGTGCAAGTAGGCGGACTCGGGCACCTCGGGCTCGCCGTTGCGCTCGACGGTGTTGATCGAGCCGAGCACGAGGACCTGGTGGTTGAGGCCGCGCAGTTGCGCGATCTCGGCCGCGGTGAAGCCGGCGCCCAGCCACAGCGGGATGCGCGCGCAGTGCGGGATGCCGCCGTTCTTCTGCACCTCCCACGAGCCCCACAGGTTGCCGACGCGGGGGAAACCGGGATTCACCGCGGGCAAGTCCCGGTAGCGCAGGTGCAGCGGCCAACCGGTGCCGCTGTCGCAACGGACGTAGATCTCGTTGATCACGGTGGTGTCGGACGACAGGCCGGTGAACGTCGTGCCGTGCGCGGTCGTGCCCTCGCCATGGGTGAATGTCGTGGTCTGCGCCGTGTCGCCGATGGACCAGCCGCAATGGGCCGGGGCGCCCGTGCGCAAGCTGAAGTCCAAGGTGGTCGTACCCGCGGGCAAGAGCGTGCTTTCTGGCGTGGGATCGCAGTAGCTGGCGTCGCAGGACGAGACATCAGCCAAGGGCGCGCCAGCGTCCGCCGGCGCTGCGTCAGGCGGGCTTGCGGTGTCGGCCGCAACCGATCCGCCAGCGTCGGTGATGGCCCCGCCGCGCTTGTCTCCCCCACAGCCGGCGATGGCAACCAGCAGAATGATCGAAGCAATGCGCATGGTCTTCCCTCCGACGTCCCGAAGACTGCCTCTCCAGTTTACCCCTCCCCCGGCTCGCATCCAACGAGCACAGGAGGGCACCGGGCAGACCGCCGGTTCCACGGCGCATCGCCCACGTTTGCCGCCGCACTCCTGCTGGGCATTCTCACTCTCGTGACCCGGCGGCGCCGGCGCTCCGGCTAAGATCCGGCGTCGCGTGTTCGCTCGCTAACTTTCGCGACGGGCCGTCGGCCCGGGGCGCGCTATAGTTCGGGTATGCCCAAAGCGAAAGTAGCGATCTTGCGCACACGTCCGGCCACGGTGCTCGAGGACTATCACCGCCTGATGAACCTGGCCGGTTACCAGGACGTCATCGCCAAGGACGCCGACACCGGCCTCAAGGTCAACATCTCGTGGCACTTCTTCTTCCCCGGCGCCTCGACCACGCCGTGGCAGCTCGACGGCGTCATCAAGGCGATGCTCAAGGACGGCTACTCGCGGGACCTCATCCACGCGTGCCACAACCGTACCGTGGTCATCGACGCGCATCTGGGCGAGCGCGAGAACAAGCAGATCGACGTCGTGCGGGCGCACGGCCTACGCAACGTGCACCTCTACGAGGGCGAGGAATGGATCGACGTGCGCGACGCCGTTGGCGACTTGACGCAGAAATTCCTCTGCCTCAACCAGGTCTATCCCAAGGGCTTCTCCATCCCCAAGCGCTTCATCGGCGAGAACATCATCCACCTGCCGACCATCAAGACGCACGTCTTCACCACCACCACGGGCGCGATGAAGAACGCCTTCGGCGGTCTGCTCAACGAGCACCGCCACTGGACCCACCCAGTCATCCACGAAACCCTCGTGGACCTGCTCATGATTCAGAAGAAGATCCACCGCGGCGTGTTCGCGGTGATGGACGGCACCTTCGCGGGCGACGGTCCGGGCCCGCGCTGCATGATCCCATACGAGAAGAACATCCTGCTGGCTTCGGCCGACCAGGTCGCCATCGACGCCATGGCCGCCAAGTTGATGGGTTTCGATCCGCTCAAGGACATCAAGTTCATCCGCCTCGCGCACGAGCAGGGGCTGGGCTGCGGCGACGTGCGCGACATCGAGCTGGTGGGTGATCTCGACGCCGCCGGCGAAAACTGGAACTTCGAAGGGCCGTTCAAGAACATGACCTTCGCCTCGAAGAACCAGCACCGCATCTACTGGGGCCCGCTCAAGAAGCCCGTCGAGTGGTCGCTCAAGACCTGGCTGGCGCCCTGGGCCTACGTGGCCAGCGTGGCTTACCACGACATGTTCTGGTACCCGCGCTACGCCGAAAAGCGCATGAAGCCCATCCTCGAAGGCGAGTGGGGCCGGTTGTTCTCCTCGTGGGGCACCGTGCAGGCCGACGAGCGCGGCTATCCCGACGTGGGCAACGTCGACGGCCACATCGTGCGCATGACCACCAAGCAGCTCCTCGAGGGCCTGCGCCTGGTCGGCATGGCGGTGGTCGAGTCACCGGAGTGGAAGCCCAAGAACAAGAAGGCGAAGAACGCGTCCGCGCCGGCCGGCTGATTTGCGATAATGCCGGCCACCATGGCCGCCCTCGACCTCAAGCCCGCATCCAGTTGCACCTTCGACCAGATCTCGCTCGGCGAGATCATGTTGCGCCTCGATCCCGGCGCGGGACGCATCCGCACCGCCCGGCAGTTCCAGGTCTGGGAAGGCGGGGGCGAGTACAACGTCGCGCGCGGGCTGCGGCGCTGCTTCGGCCTGCGGACCGCGGTGTGCACGGCCTTCGTGGACAACGACATCGGCCGCCTGCTCGAGGATTTCGTTCTCCAAGGGGGCGTGGACCCGCGCTTCATTCGCTGGCTGCCCTTCGATGGCGTGGGCCGCGCCGCGCGCAATGGGCTGAACTTCACCGAGCGCGGATTCTCCGTGCGGGGGGCCGTCGGCGTCTCGGATCGCGGCTGGAGCGCGGCCAGTCAGCTTTCGCCCGGGGCCTTCGACTGGGACGAGATCTTCGGCAAGCACGGCGTGCGCTGGCTGCACACCGGTGGCATCTTCGCCGCGCTCAGCGACAGCACGGCGGCCCTCGTCCTCGAGGCCGTGCAGAAGGCCAAGCAGCACGGCGTTATCGTGTCCTACGATCTCAACTACCGGCCCAGCCTGTGGAAAAGCATCGGCGGCAAGGCGCGCGCAC
>JADGRD010000490.1 GCA_017881285.1 Pseudomonadota bacterium
AATACCGGCGGCTCGACCGCGAAGGGCGGAACGACGGGAGCGAGCGGCGCGACGGGCTCGGGCGGCCAGACCCAAGGCACGGGCGGCGCGACGGGCAGCGGCGGCGCGACCGGCACGGGCGGGGCGACAGGAACCGGCGGTTCTTCCGGCGCACTGAACGTGGCCGATATCATTCCAGCCCTTGATGGCTTCTACTGGGAAATAACCTGCAGCGGCAACGTCTCCGTCTCCGGAAAGAACTGCCCTCTCTATGACAACGGCTCAACCACCTGCAACACCAGCACTGCAACGTGGGCAACTCGTGGAACCATCAGGAACCAGACCGTTGCCGTTAAAGGCACTGCGGGAACCCCGTACACCATTAATTTCGAAGTTCGCGGCGTGGTTGGTACCCGTTGCTATACGGGTGGCACGCCATCGTTGACTACAGCACCATCCAACACTGGCCTCAACAACACTTGGTACATAGGCGGCACACAGGCCAATGACAGCATTTGGAACACCTACGAGCTCCACGTCAACTCGGCGCCCGCCAGTGCGCCTACTGTCTACTATTTCAACGGGTTCCCGGCCAATCCCACCTATTGCGAGATCGAGGGAACCTATCAGGTAGGCTACACGGCAAGCTTCAAGGTGAATGGGGGGTCAAACCTCACGCTTACCATCCACGATTCGAACTGCCAGGGGCAGCAGAACTGCGGCAGCAACTATTCGTCGTCGACCTGTGATAGTCCCGTCAAGGTTGACTTGAGCGGCATGTCTCCGGCTGCTACCTTCACGCAACCGCCGACCACTGTAGTCGGAACCAAGACCTACTATCCGCAGTGGCTCTATTTCGACGTAAAGTCCGTAACCAGCCCCTAGTCCCACCCTCACCTCAGGAGAACAACCGTGACGTCACCGCGATCGCGGGCGAATGCCGCTCGCCTGTGTTGTCTGTCTCTATCCATCATTCTAGCACCGTTGACGTTCTCGAAAAGCGCTCTAGCAGAAAAGGTCCTGGCCAAGGGTGATGATTGGCAGGTCTTTACCGACGGCCGCGTCGGGGGGTTTTTCAGCTGGGTCTATGGCCAGGGCTTCCCTCAGGCCACCTACGCCTATGTTGATGACCCCACCAATCCTGGCCAGACAGTTTGGAAGCAGACACGCGATGTCAAAGGTGGGGGCTTCGCCGCAATTCCGGAGCAAGTGCCCACGGTGGAGGGGCAGCAGCCGGATCGGGGCACCATCAATACCATGCGCGTCCGTAGCGGCTTCATCGGGAATACGCTCGGCGTTGGCGTGCGACAGCAGATTACGCCGTGGTCCACCGTGACGGGATACATCCAGTTTTGGGCTTACGTAGAGAGCGAGGGCCGGCAGAAGAACGTCCGAAACTACATCGATGTACGCCAGGGGTATGCCAAGTTCGAAAGCTGGTGGGGGAGCATCCTGGCCGGCCGCACGCGAGCGCTCTTCTCGCGAGGCGCGACCGACATCGACACGCTGTACGCCCACCGCTGGGGCGTGGGTTGGCCGGGCGGCAGCAACATCGACAACTTCGGCCCGACCATGGGCCAAATCGGGTTTGGCGTGATGGGCAGTGGATTCGCCGCGGGCATCATCTATGGATCTCCGGTACTGCGTGGTTTTCAGCTGAGCATTGGCGCGTTCGATCCGATTGCGCTCTACGGCAATGGCAGTTACACCCGCACAAAGTACGTCCGCCCCGAGGCTGAGCTGACCTTCGAGAGGAAATTCGGCGCAACAGGGAAAATCGTCCTGTTCGGCAACGGCGTCTATCAGAAGGTGTACAAGGGGCTCTGCACACCGCAGCCCGATCCCACTCTCCCCGGCTGCGAGGCGACCGCGGCCGGGCTTGGTTACGGTGGCCGCTTCGAGCTCGGTCCGGTGCACCTTGGTGCTGCGGGACACTACGGAAAGGGTCTGGGCACCAACTACGCCTTGGAATCCACCGATGCCTCAACCGACTCCGCAGGGAATCTGCGCAAGGTTGATGGCTACTATCTCCAGAGTCAGTTCGTGCTGGGCAGGGTCGATCTCTCCGCCGGCTGGGGCATCGATCGTATATTCCTCACCAGCTTCGACCTACTGCCGGTCCCCGCAGGCAACGTCGTGCACAGCAACCTGAAGTACCAGATGGGAATCAATGCCGGCGTCGTCTACCACGTTTCGCCCAATTTCCACCTCGACATCGACTACTTCCGCGCGCAGGCGACGTGGTTCTACGGTGAAAGCCAGGTGGTTCACGCCATGAACGCCGGCATGACGCTCAACTGGTAGCGACCCTCGTGCCATGAGCTCGACGACCGGATCGCTGAGCCGGTAGCGCCGGCTCATTCCGCGCTGACTATCTCGCCAGCCAGCCGCCGTCGACGGCCAGGACGTGGCCGGTGACGTAGCGGGCGGCGTCCGAGCACAGGAAGACCGCGGCGCCCGCGATGTCGTCGGGCACGCCCCAGCGGCCGGCGGGGATGCGCTCGAGGATCTGACGGCTGCGGGTTTCGTCGGCGCGCAAGGCCGAGGTGTTGTTGGTGGCGATGTAGCCCGGCGCGATGGCGTTGACGTTGACGTTCTTGGCCGCCCACTCGTTGGCCAGGGCCTTGGTGAACTGCGCGACGCCGCCCTTGGAGGCCGCGTATGCCGGCACCAGGATCCCGCCCTGAAAGGCGAGCAGCGAGGCGATGTTGACGATGCGCCCCCCACCCTGTTCGATCATCAGCTTGCCAACCCGGCGCGACAGCCGGAAGGGCGCCGAGAGGTTTACTTCGAGCAGGAGATCCCAGTCCTCGTCCGAGTAGTCGACGGCGGGCGCGCGCCGGATCATGCCCGCGTTGTTGACCAGGATGTCGATGCGCCCGAACTCCTTCAGGGCGTCGGCAACCAGTCCGTCCTGCGCGGCGCGCTTCGAGAGATCGGCGGAGAGCGCGATCGAGCGCCGGCCCAGCGCGCGGATCTCCTCACTCATTGGGCGGGCCTCCTCGCCCCGGTCGTGACACGCCACATGCGCGCCGGCGCGCGCGAGTGCCTTGGCGATGCCGGCGCCAATCCCGGTACCGGTGCCCGTGACCAGCGCGATCTTCCCTTCGAGGTTGAACCAATCAAGTGCCATGGGATGTTCCTCGCTCCTGTTCTGGCTACCACCGACCGAAGCAGCTGGCAATATCTTGCGGCTCGCACAACCCGTCATGCAGCATGGTTGCCCAGAATTCTTTCGCATTGCGCGAGCAGCCGGCTTGGCGATAATCCGGGCCATGCATACGCTCAGCGTCCTCGCTCTAGCCGTGTTTTTCTTGGCCGCCCCGCTCGCGGCGGCCCCCGCCGCCGTTGCGCCGCCGCACGCCGCCGAACCCGCCGCCACACCGGCCGGCGCCGTCGCCCCCGTGCTCTCGGTCGCGGTCTCCAACCCGCTGTTCGCGCCGCGCCCGCGCGAAACCATCGCGCTCGCCATCGCCGACCTCGCCAAGCTCGCGCCCGGATTCGATGCGAAGAAAGTCATCGTCACGGACGCGGCTGGTAAGGAGATCCTCTCCCAGCTCGTCGACATGGATGGCGACGAAACCGCCGACGAGATCGTGTTCCAAACCGATCTCGGCGCCAAGGAAACCAAGACCTTCAAGGTGAGGGCCGGCGAGCGCCACCCGGCCGCGCGCGACGACTACAAGGCCTTCGGCCGTTTCGTGCGCGAGCGCCACGACGACTTCGCCTGGGAAAACGATCTCGTCGCCCATCGCGTGTACGGCCCGGATCTCGAAACCTGCGCCAAGGAGCCGCTGACCTCGAGTGGCGTGGACACCTGGGTCAAGCGCGTCTCCAAGCTCGTCGTCAACGACTGGTACATGACCGACAACTATCACCAGGACGTGGGCGAAGGTGCGGACTTCTACGCCGTCGGCAAGTCGCGCGGTCTCGGTGGAGTGGGCATCGGTGGAGTGGGCATCGGCGGCGCCGGACACCGGCGCGCTCGGGGGCGCGGATTCGTTCTCGCCCGCTACCGGTTCGCGGCCATTGCCGAGTGCTACGGACGGCGACGGCCCCGGCTTCGATGAGGCCGCGGCCCCCCTAGTCACCGAGTCGGAACCTTTCGGCTTTG
>JADGRD010000491.1 GCA_017881285.1 Pseudomonadota bacterium
CCGGGCGGTTCCTGGATGAACGCCTTCCTCGACTACGCCAAGACCAACAACGTCATGCCGGATTACATCGCCTGGCATGAAGCTGGCGGGGGGGGCGATCCGGTGGCCGACCTGGCCACCATCAATCGCGGGCTTTCGACCCGCGGGATCACGGGCGTGAAAGGTTTCGACATCAACGAATACGGGGGCAGCGCCGAGCAGAACCCGGGCCACTCCGCCTGGTTCCTGGCCAGATTCGATCGGGCGGGCATCCAGGGGCTGCGCAGCAACTGGGCCGGCGGATCGCAGTTCTTTTCGAACATGGGGGACCTCGTAACCACCAACTGGCAGCCGAACAGCCAATACTGGATCTACAAGCGGTACGCGGATCAGACCGGCCTTCGGACCAGCGTCACGGCGGGAACGCAGGTGGACGCGGTGGCGTATCAGGATGCGTGCGCGG
Source organism: Pseudomonadota bacterium (assembly GCA_017881285.1). GTDB lineage: Bacteria > Myxococcota_A > Polyangia > Fen-1088 > Fen-1088 > Fen-1118. The sequence goes on from JADGRD010000491.1 coordinate 443, forward strand.
CCAAATCCATCATCGTCGTGGGCAACAAGGGCGGCGTAACGGGATCGGTCAACGTCGTCATCAAGAACCTCCCGGCTTGGCTGCAGACCGGCGGCTCAACGCAGGTCCTCTTGGAAAAGCTGCCGACAGGCAACGCGGCGCTCAAGGCCCCGGTGGTCGTCACGAATGCCGCCGCCACCGTGACTTGCAATGCGATGACCGTCACCATCGACTGGGCCACCGCCGCCGACGGCTACGTCGTCACCTTGAGCCCGCCCTGAGTGGCGTGCTGCTTTCGCGTGGACCCGCTAGCCAACATCACACCACACGTCAAGAAGGAACATCACGTGTACACAAACAAGTCGTTGTTGGCAGGAATCTTCGCAGCAATCCTCCTGTCTCGCGCCGCGGCTGCCCAGACGTCATCCATGCAACAGCTTCTGAGCCGCTATGCCGATCAGCGTTTCGGGATGTTCATCCACTACAACATGAACACCTACTACGGCGGCTGGGCCGAGAACCGAGTCGATCCGAAGACATTTGCCCCGCCCAATGTCGACTGTCACACCTTCACCGATCAGTGGGCAGCGGCAGCCAAGGCGGCCGGGATGAAATTTGGGCTTCTCACCACCAAACACCACGACGGCTTCGCCATCTGGCCCTCCAAGGCGACCCCTCCCACGTCGTCGCCGTACGGCACCACTCCCTACACCATCGTGCAGAGCACGGTCCCGACCATGGATGTCGTGAAGTGCTATGTCGATTCGTTTCGCGCCCAAGGGCTCGATCCAGACCTCTATTTCTCCATCTGGGATCCCAACAACGGCATTGGCTCACAGTCCGGACACAATACCGACCCAGGCGCGATTGATTGGGCCGTGGTAGGTCCCTACATCACCGCGCAGATTACCGAGCTTCTCACCAACTATGGTGACATTCCACTCTTCGTCTTCGACGGCTACGCGTGGCTTACCGGCCACCAACAAGTTCCCTATCAACAGATTCGGGCGCTTATCCGCAAGCTGCAGCCTAACACCATCGTCATGGACCACAACGGTGGGGTTCCTTCGGAGGTGGACACGGAATACTTCGAGGAACCTCTCGGAGTCCGGGTCCCGACCGGGAATGTCACGGTCGGTTCACAGGGGCAAACGGTCGCCAAGAACGGCAATTGGTTCTGGGATAGCGGGCAGGCGGCGAGCGGCTACCTTTCGGCAGCGGATATCGCCGCCGAGCTAAAGACAACGGAGCCCAATTACACCAACTTCATCCTGGATTGCCCGCCGAATCCGCAGGGGAAGCTGGATTCCGCCATTGTCACCATTCTTGGCCAGGTTCCCTCGTCGTGGACGCCCAATGGCTCGCGTGCTCCTCTGCCGGCGCAACCGCAAAAGATCGAAATACCGATCACGGCAGTTTCAGCCACGGCGACCAGCGGAAGCCCGGGCCCAGCCATCGACGGCTACAACGACGGGCCCGCGGGAATCAACAACACGCTCCACGGCACTGGCCACGGCGAGAGTTTGTGGAAGTCCACGGGTTCGTTGCCGCAGTCCGTGACCATCAACCTCGGCAAGAGCTACGACAACATCGACATGCTCGAGTACCTGCCGCAGCGACACACGGGCACCACCGCCGGTAATATTACCTCGTACAAGATCTACGTGAGCACGGACAACACCACCTTCACCCAGGTTGCGACTGGAACCTGGCCGGCCGATCCCAGCTACCACGGCCTCATTTCTCCAGAGCGGGCCGAGTTCGCGCCGCAGACCGCCCAGTACGTACGGCTGGAAGCCACCGCTGTTGGCGGCGGCGGAACGAGCGCGATCATCGGCGAGGTCGCGGTTGGTTCGACTGGCGCAGCAGCCGTCCCGGGCAGTGGCGGTGTGAGCGGTTCGGGCGGTGCAGGCGGCGGCACCAACGCGTCCGGGGGTGCCATCGGCACGGGTGGAATCAGTTCTGGGGGAACCAGCGGTGGTCTTGGCGGCTCCAACGCTGGGGGCTCTGGCGGCCGTCTTGGTACCGGCGGAACCGCGGGAACAAGCAGTGGTGGTGTTGCCGGCTCCAATGCTGGGGGCTCTGCCGGTCGTCTTGATACCGGGGGAACCGTGGGAACAGGCGGTGGTGGTGCCGGCCGTCTTGGTACCGGCGGGACCGTGTCCACGAATGGCGGAGCGGGAGGCCTGGGCGGATCGGCAGGGGCGGCAAGTCAAGGTGGAGCCTCCGCACAAACTGGAGGCACACAAGGAACCGGCGGAACAACCCCCGCCGCTGGCTCAGGTGGAGTCCCGAGCTCGGGGGGAAACTCCTCGTCGGGGGGCGACACGAGCCACACGGCTGGTGGATCGAGTGGAACTGCGGCGTCGGGCGCCAGCGCGAGTGGCTGTGGCTGCTCCATCGGGGGCAAGCCACGGCAATGGAACGAATTGCTGCTTGTTGCTCTTGCTGCGATGGGATTTTCGGCGCGATGGCGGCTCCGTGCCGGCGGTTCGCAGTCCAGGCAAACTCGAGACCAAGCGACTCGCGAGGATGAACCCGCGACTCTCGACCTGTAAGCGGTCCGACAATGAACGTTCGGTGGGCAGGCACTGGCTTGAGGCGGGTGATGCTGCGAAAGTAGGGCGGCGGCCGGGCCTCGGCGAGGCCGAGCGGCTCGGTCCACAGGTTCTGGCGGCGGAGGAAGCGCTCGGTGCTCTTGCGGTAGCGGATTTCGAGCGGCGGTATGACCACGTGGCGGCGTCGTACGGAATCACCCGGCGGCGCCGGGGCGCCATGCGATATGCTGCGCCCATGCCGCGGAACGCCGACGGGGCGCCTCCGGCGCGCCCGAAACGGGACGTCGAGATCGGGATCTTCCTCGTCGGGCTCGTGTGCCTGATGGTGGAGCTCCTGCACACCCGCATGCTGGCCTTCTTCCTCGGCAGCATCTCGAACTTCCTCGCCATCCCGGTGGCGCTCTTCGGGCTGGCGCTCGGCTCGCTGCTCGTGCACCGCGAGCGCAAGGCGGAGAAGACGGACGCGCGCCGCCTGATCGCTACCCTGCAGGCGCTCGTGCTGCCGGTCCTCGCCGCCGCGTTCGTGGGCTTCTTCGCCGTCGCGAACGCGTTCTTCCCGGTCATCCACGTCTCGCTCGAGAACCCGTACGGGGACGCGGCGCGCATGCTGGCCTACTCGGGCATCTTCCTGCCGTCGTACGCGATCTTCGGCGCGCTCCTGGCCCTGTACTTCGACGAGGGCGCGCAGGGCATCGGGCGGCTGTACTGCTTCGACCTCGCGGGCGCGGCGTCGGGCTGCCTGCTCGCCCCCCTCGTGCTGACCTGGGCGGGGCTGGCGCCGGCCATCCTGACGGCGCTCTTCGCCGCGCTCGCGCTCCTCGCCGCCACGCCGCCGATATGCGCCCGCAGGCGCCTCGCGGTGGGAGCCGGCGCGGCAGGGTACTGCGTAGTCGCGTTCCTGGCGTGCCGCGGGAGCGTGTTCGAGGAGCACCCGGACGTCGTGCGCCTGGCGCACTACGTGCTGCCCGGTTACGCCCGCAAGGACATGGAGGAGGTGCGCGTGCGCTGGAACGACCTCGCGCGCACGAGCCTCGTGCGGGCCGACAACCGCAATCCGCAGGCGGACGACCCGGCGTGGGGCATCGTGCAGGACGACGGGCTCAGCAACGTG
>JADGRD010000492.1 GCA_017881285.1 Pseudomonadota bacterium
GACTGCCTCTTCGACGTCGACTTTCAGGGCGGGCGGCAGATCCGGCGGCAGTGGCCGGACGACAGCGTGCTGTGCTTCATCTTGCCGCCCTCGATGGACGAGCTGGAAAGACGCCTGCGCCGCCGTGCCACCGATGCGCCCGAGGTCATCGACCGCCGCCTTGCCATGGCGTGCAAGGAACTCGAGCACTACGGTGAGTACGATTTCCTGGTGGTGAACGACAATCTTCCCCGGGCCTACGAAGAGCTGCGCGCCGTCTATGTCGCGGCCCGCACCACCCGCAAGCGGCGGGAAGGCGTGGCGCGGGCCCTTCTCGCCGAAGCGGCAGCGCGGAGGCCGCTAGACCCGTAATGGTGACCATCGACGAAATCTGCGCATCGGTTCTCCGGCACATCCCCCACGCCGATCTCGATTTGCTTCGCCGCTGCTATGCCTACGCGGCCGAGAGCCACCAGGGGCAGCTCCGCCGCTCGGGCGATCCTTTCCTGGTCCATCCCATGGGCGTGGCCAAGATCATCGCCGATCTCAATCTCGACGTTGCCTCGATCTGCGCGGGGATTCTCCACGATTGCGTCGAGGACACCTCGGCCACGTCCGAGGACATCCGCGCCAGGTTCGGCGAGGAAATCCAGAAGATCGTCGACGGCGTGACCAAGCTGGGTCAGATCCCGTGGACGACGCGCGAGGAGCGTCAGGCCGAGAACTTCCGCAAGATGCTCCTCGCCATGGCGCGTGACATCCGCGTAATCCTGGTCAAGCTCGCGGATCGTGTCGACAACATGCGCACCTTGCAGTACGTGTCCCGTGACAAGCAGGAACGCGTCGCGCGCGAAACCAGGGAGATCTACGCGCCCATCGCCAACCGGCTGGGCCTTCAGTGGATGAAGGTGGAGCTCGAGGATCTCGCCTTCCAGTATCTCGAGCCCCAGGAGTGGAAGGACCTGTGCGGCCAGATGGAGGGCACGGAAACCCAGCGGACCGCCTACATCCGCGAGGTCTGCGCCAAGCTGGCCGAGGTGCTCGCGGAAAACGACATCAAGGGCGAGGTCAGCGGGCGGGCCAAGGGCACCTGGTCGATTCACCAGAAGATGAGGCGCACCGGCCGCGACCTCGAACAGGTCTACGACATCATCGCCTTTCGCATCATCACCGACAGTGTTCGCGACTGCTACGCCACGCTCGGAGCCATCCACTCGAACTGGATGCCCGTGCCGGGCCGCTTCAAGGACTACATCGCGCTACCCAAGCCGAACCTTTACCAGTCGCTGCACACCACGGTGATCGGGCCGGGCTCGGAGCGGATGGAGGTGCAGATCCGCACCCACGAAATGCATCGCACCGCCGAGGAGGGTATCGCCGCGCACTGGCAGTACAAGGAACGCTCGCCGCTCGGGGCCGGCGATCGCAAGGCCTTCGCCTGGCTGCACCAGCTCATGGAGTGGCAGCGCGATCTCTCGGATCCGGCCGAGTTCATGCAGACCGTGAAGATCGATCTCTTCGAGGAAGAGGTCTTCGTCTTCACGCCCAAGGGCGACGTCAAGGCCCTGCCCCAGGGCGCGACGCCCATCGACTTCGCCTACGCCGTGCACTCGAAGATCGGGGATCACTGCTCGGGCGCCCGGATCAACGGGATGATGGTTCCCCTGCGCTACCGCCTGCGCAACGGCGACATTATCGACATCATCACCTCGCCCACGCAGCGGCCGTCGAAGGACTGGCTGAAGTTCGTCACCACTAGCCGTGCGCAGACCAAGATTCGCCACCATCTGCGCCGGGAACAGCGCGAGCGCAGCCGCCGGCTCGGTCGCGATCTGCTGACCAAGGCCCTGCGCAACCATCATCGGTCGCTGGCCTCGGCCGAGAAGGACAAGCTGCTCGACAAGGCGGCCGAGGCCCTGCACCTTGGCACCGGAGAGGAAATCCTGGTCCACGTCGGCTATGGCAAGCTGAGCCCGGAGGCGGCGGCGCTGGCCATCTACCCGCAGCTCCAGTCCCCCGACGCCAGCGTCGACAACATGCCGACCCTCGGCGAGGCGACGCCCGCTCAGCCGCGGCGGGAGCCCAAACGCTCCGTCGGTGGCGTACGCGTGCAGGGCGAGGCGGACATCGTGGTTCGCTTCGCCAAGTGCTGCAGCCCGGTTCCCGGCGATCCCATCGTCGCGTTCATCAGCCGGGGCAGGGGGGTGATCGTGCACACGCGCCAGTGCCCGAAGGCGTTCAATCTGGATCCCGCCCGCACCGTGGAGGTGAGCTGGGACGAGGACGCCCGCCTTCTGCGGCCGGTCGCCGTAGAGGTCATCTCCGAGGACAAACCCGGAATTCTCGCCGCGATCTCCAAGTGCTTCCTCGAGCACAGCGTGAACATCGCGCAGGCCAAGTGCAAGGCCACCGAGGACAGCCGTGGGCTCAACACCTTTCAGGTGACCGTCGGCCACGTGGACCAGCTCAAGAAAGTCCTGCGCGCCATCCAGGGCCTCGACGGTGTCATCTCCGCCACGCGGCTTTGACGTTCTTCATTTGACCTCGTCGCTCGCCTCTGCTAGTTCAACCCGACCATGGCATCGAATTCTCGCCAGACCTGGAAGAAGCGTACGCGCCGGCACTCCAATGCCGGACGCAAGCGCAAGAACAAGGAAAGCCGCCACTCGACCCCGTCGGCGTCGGAGCTTTTCGCTGGACTTGGCGAACCGGGAAAGTCCGCTCCCAAGAGCGCGACGAAGTAATTCCCTATTGCCGCGTCGCGCTAGCGGCGTGGACGATTCTCGCAACTCGTCGGGACGAATGTTGATCTTGGCAGGGGCTCTGCCCTAAGATCGCCGGACTTCGCTCCCGCAACGGGGTTTCCGTGCGGCCGGAGTGACCTCACCTCCAGGTACCGGATGAAATTCTGCCCAACTTGCAAAACGCAGTACCCCGAGGACGCGAACTTCTGCCCGCAGGAGACTTGTGCGACTTCCGAGGGGCCCCAACGCCTTCACATGGTCGTCGTCCAGCCACCGGCTCGCTTTCAGCCCATCGAGCGGCTCGGGGGCGGACATACGGGTGACGTGTGGCGTGCCCGCGATGGGCAGACCGGCAGCGAGGTGGCCTACAAGGTCGTGGCGCCCGATGTCGTGGCCACGCCGGCCATCCTTGCCCGGGCCGAACGCGAGTTCAAACAGCTCACGCGGGTGGCGAGCCCGAAGATCGCGACCATCATCGAATGCGAGAAGACCGCGACGGGCGGGCTCGGCGTGGCGATGGAGCTGTGCCCGGGCGATTCGCTGGAGCGCATTCTGGCCGCCGGGCCCGTGGCGTTCGAGCAAGCGAAATCCATCATTGGGCAGGTCGGCCTGGCCCTGCTGGAAGCCCAGAAGGTCGGGCTCGTTCACCGAGACGTGGCGCCCAAGAACATTCTCGTGTCCGTCACGGGGGACGTGAAGGTCATCAACTTCCCGCTCGCCAAGCCCATCAACGATCGGGTGGCCGGCGTGGCCGCCTACCTGTCTCCCGAACAGGTGCAAGGCAAGCCGGTCGATCAGCGCTCCAACACCTACAGCCTCGCGGCCATCCTGTACCACATGCTGACGGGCGAGCCGCCCTTCTCTGGCCCGAGCGTGCAGGCGGTGCTCGACATGCAGGTGTCCACTCCGGTGTTGCCGGTTAGCCAGCGGCGGCCCGACCTGAAGTCGCCGGCGGACACGGACAAGCTGCTCCTCAAGGCTCTCGACAAGAGCTCCAGCCGGCGCCACCTGACCCTGCGCTTGTTCTTGAACGAGCTCGATGCGATCAAGGAGCAACCTGCCGGAGTCGTCAAAACCACCGGGGAAGCCGCGCTGGCCAAGACCATGATGTTCGGTGGAAACCAGGCCGATATCGCCAGGATGGTCGCCGAGGCCAGGGCGGCCAAGGCAGCGGCGGCGGCAGGAACGCCCGCGGCCGCCGCGCCGGTGCAGCCGGCCGCGCCAGTCCAGCCGGCCGTGGGGGGAATGGGCCCGACCGTCGCCGTGGGCATGATGGCTCCACCAGGCGCCGCGCCAGTCCAGCCGATGGCCGCGCGACCGATAGGCCCCGCGCAACCCGCGCCCTTCGCGGCACAGGCACA
>JADGRD010000493.1 GCA_017881285.1 Pseudomonadota bacterium
CGGCGCCTACACGGGCGGCGAGCTCATCGTGTCCCCGGGAACGTCGGGACAACCCTCGCGAAATTTCAGCCGCTATGCCATTGGCGCAGATGCCTTGGTATCGGTGGAGTATATCAAGCACGCAGGCACGACGCTCTACGCCGAGCTCGCACGCGCCAGCAATCTGGATCGCGGCGTGCTTATCGCGGATCCCTTGGGACCGCTTGGCAGGGATATGCGCGAGTGGGGCTGTTACGTGGCGGCTGTCCAGGATCTTGGCAAGCACGTCAAGCTTGGATTTCGCTACGACTACTACAATCCTGACATGGACAGCACCGATCGCCAGGCCGCGATCACAGTTCTGTCCAGCCAAGACATCTCGACCTACTCGACCGCGGTCGCGTTGATCGGCAAGACGAGCTCGCTGACTGGCCGTCTCATCGCGGAATACGACGTGGTGAGGGATCACCAGGGCCGCGACATCAACGGATTGCCGGCGGATCTGAAGAACAACGTGTTCGTCCTGCGCGCGGAGGTTTCCTTCTGATGCGTTCCCCTGTCGTCGCCCTGGCCTTGACTGGAATCGCACTCGGCGGCTGTTCCGAGAGTGCAGACTCTGGCACTGGCCGTGAGGCGCTGTTCAGGATCCAGGGCGCCCAGTACATCCCCGGGCCCATCGACACCACGCCGCGGGACGATCAACCCACGGTCGTCAACGTCGCCACCCTGAACAACGATCTCTTTCCGGGTGTCACAAACAAGAACATCTCGGGCACGGTCGGTCCCAACTCCACGGCCCTCTTGATTGGAATGCAAGGCGACGTGGGCCACTGGGTCGTGCCCGTGCAGGACATGGACCCGAGCTACCCCGGCGACTACACCTTCTCCTGCTCCGCGTCCTTCTCGCCGCTGACCCCGGCCGGCGATCTGTTCCTGGTCTTTCGCGCTGCCTCGCGCGACGGCAAGGTGGGACCCGCGACCTTGCAGCCGCTGATCATGGCCGCGACGCAGGTCCAGGGTGCCCTGGTCATCAGCCTCGACTGGGACACGCAAGCCGATCTCGACCTTCACGTCCAGTTGCCCAGCGACGGCGACGGGGGCACGAATGAGATCTGGTCGCGCAAGCCGTCGGGATTGCCGACGACGACGCCCGGCACCACGCCGACCGTCGATGACGGCATGGAGGCCGGCTATCTCGACTACGACTCGAACAGCATGTGCGTGCTCGATGGCCGCCGGCTCGAGAACGTGATCTTCCCCACCACCGCGCCGCACGGGCGCTACGTGGTGCGCGTCGATACGTTCTCGCTGTGCGCTGAAAGCACGGCTCGCTGGCGCGTGCGCGTTTTCATGAACAACGGCGTCGACCCCGTGTTGCCGCCGGTAACTGGACAATCGACCGACATTGACACCCGCTTCCCCCACGGCCAGGGACAGGGAGCTCAGGCGCAGGTGTTCGACTATTAATGCAAGGAAGGTGACCCATGTTGATCATGCACAAACTGGTACTCGTAGCTCAAAGCGGCGCGGCCGCGGTTCTGTACCTTCTTCTCGCGCTGTCAGTCTACTCTGTCGGCGTCGTATTGGAGCGCTGGTGGTACTTTCGCAAGCGCAAGCTCGACATGACCGCGGCGGATGAAGCGTTGACCAAGCGCCTGCGCGCCGGGGACCTGGAGGGCGCGAGGGCCGATCTCGGGCAATTACGCGCGGTGGAGGCGGAGATCTTGAACGACGCCCTCGACTACTACGCCGATGGCCCCGATTCCTTCCAGGAGATCGTGCAGAAGAGCATCCGCCAGCGCCGCAAGGGCTTCGAGAGCGGCCTGCTCTTCCTCGGCACCCTGGGCAGCAACTCCCCCTTCGTGGGGCTCTTCGGCACCGTGCTCGGCGTCGTGGCGGCCTTCAAGGAGTTAGGCGCCGCCTCCGCGACCATGGCCGCAGCCTCGGGCAGCGGCGGCATGGGCAACGTCATGAGCGGTATCGCCGAGGCGCTGATTGCCACCGCGGTTGGCATCCTGGTCGCCATTCCCGCCGTCATCGCCTACAACCTCTTCCAGAAGAAGTGCAACGACATCGAGGAGAACGCGGGCGCGCTGGCCAACCAGGTTCTGGCCATCATGAAGTCCACGAAGCCGCACAAGAGCTCCCAGAAACCCGCGACCTCTCCCGCCCTGGATGATCTGGCGACAGCCAAGCATTTGCGCCAAGCGGAGGTCAACGGCTGATGGCCTGCGCGATTGCGGGTTCGGGCCGGGCCAAGACCATCGCCGCCATCAACGTAACCCCGCTGGTCGCCGTCGTCCTCGTCCTGTTGGTCATCCTGATGGTGGCGTCCACGTACATCGTGGCGCAGACGCTGAAGGTCAACCTGCCCAGGGCGAAGATGAGCGATGGCACCGCGGAGAAGCCCAACACCGTCCAGCTCTTCAAGAACGGCGAAATGCGCTGGAACGAACATCCGGTGACCGAGCAGGAGTTGCCGACCCGGATCAAGGAAGTGGTTTCGGCCGATCCTGAAATCAGCCTGGTCATCAGCGCCGACAAGGACTCGACCCACGGGCAGGTGGTTCACATCATGGATGTCGCCAAGGTCGCCGGCGTCACGAAGTTCGCGATCAACATCATGCAGGCTGGGGGCGAGTAACGGGCGATGGTCCGGCCCCCGACATCTTGCAGTGAGGTCTTCCCGTGAAGAAAGCCACGATCATCATTTCGCTGTTCCTTCACGCCGGGCTGGCCTTTGGGCTGGTCGTTTCGTCGCAGCGCCGCGCGAATGGCAAGACCTTCTTCGTGCAGATGCAGGAAGAGGCCAAGAAGAAGAAAGAGGCTGCGCCCAAGCCCAAGCCGGTGCCCAAGGTCGCCAAGGTGGATCCGCGTCCCAAGGAGCAGAAAGTAGTGGCGGCGCCCAAGGCCATGCCGGTCGAGGCGCCGGTGCAGACGGCCAAGGTGGCTGCCGCGCCCCTGCCGACCGAGATCGCGATGAGCAACGAGGACATCGGCGACGCGGTGGCCATCCCGGTGGTGGTCAGGCAGCCCCAGGCCGTGGCGCCGACCAAGGTTGCCTCGTTCGAGCCCGACGCCCACCGGCGCCGCCTGCGCCCCGAGCTCGGCCCCGGCCCCACCCTCGAAGAGCGCTGCGCGGAAGAGCCTTCCAAGCCGGAGCCGGTGTTCAAGACCGAGATCGAGTACACCGCCTCGGCGCGCGCCGAGGGCATCGAGGGCAAGCTGAAGTTGAAGATCGTCGTCGGCGCGGACGGCTCCGTCCTGCATGTGGACGTCCTGGCCAGCGTTTCCCCAGAGCTCGACGCGGCCGCCGTGGCCGCGGTCAAGCAATGGCGTTTCCGGCCCGCGATGGCGTGTGGCAAGGCAGTTTCCGGAGGGACCTATGTCCTGGCCCGGCGCTTCGAGCTGGGGGATTGATTGCACCAGCGGCTTGTGTTCGTGGCTGCTCTCGCGAGCGCCGGGTTCCTGGCTTGCCCAGGCGCCGCGCACGCCGACGAGCCGGTCGCCATCGGCAAGCCACCCAGCTTGATTCATTTCGTCCCGGCCGAGTATCCCAAGGACAAGCACGACGCCGGGATCACCTCGCGCGTGCTGCTGTCCATCGAGATCGGCGACGACGGCAAGGTCGGCGGCGTCGAGGTGCTGGAGAGCGGCGGCGCCGATTTCGACGCTGCCGCCGTGGCCGCCGCGCGCCAGTTCGTCTTCACCCCGGCCGAGGCCGGGGGACAGCCCATCCCGGTCAAGATCACCTACCGCTACGACTTCACCATCGTCACCAAGGTCGTCTCACTGGGACCGCAGGTGAACTTCGAGGGCGTGATCCTCGATCGATTCAAGAAACAGCCGCTCGCCAACGTGAAAGTCCGGATCCGGGAGCTGGACTTGGAAACCAAGACCGACGAGGAGGGCAAGTTCTCGTTCACCGATCTGGCGCCCGCCACCTACAAGGTCGAGATCCGCCACCCGACGCTCATCACCGTGGTGACCGACGAGACCATCCGGCCGGGCCAGAAGCGGAGCATGAAGTACTTCGTGGAGAAGAAGGAGGACGACGTCGACGAGGAGGTCGTGGTGCGCGCGGCCCGCATCAAGAAGGA
>JADGRD010000494.1 GCA_017881285.1 Pseudomonadota bacterium
GGCTGGCTCTTGGCGGGCGGGATCCTGGCGCTGGCCGCGTTCGCGCTGGTCGTCCGGCGCGGCCGTGGCGCGCCCGGGTTTGCCGCCGCCGTGTCCGGCGCGGCGGGCATGGCGCTCGAGATGGTGCTCCTGCTGGCGTTTCAAGCCCTGGCCGGGCACCTCTATCACGCGCTCGGCGGCATGCTCGCCGGGTTCATGGCCGGCATGGCGACGGGAGCCCTGCTGGCGCGGCGTTTTCTCCCCCTCCCACGCGCGCTCGCCGGAGCGCTGGGGCTGTTGGCCGCGGTGGCCGCGCTCATCCCGGCCGTGCTCACGCTCGCGCGGTTGTTTCCAGCCGCGGGCGCTCTCCTGGTGTTGGTCGGAATCGTGCTCGCCGGCACGAGCACGGGCGCGATCTATCCCCTGGCCGTGCGGGCGGCGGGGCACCCGCAGGCCGCCGCTCGCATCTACGCCTGGGATCTGGCCGGCGCCGCGGGGGCGGCGCTGCTGGTGGCGCTGCTCGCGGTTCCCCTGCTCGGGCTCTTCCCGGTCGCGGCGTTATCAGCGGCGCTCTGTGTGGCGGCCGCCCTGGCCAACCTCAGGTGGGTCTAACTTCTCCTGCCAGCTCGCCGCGTGCTTGGCCATCCAGCGCAGGGCCGCCTCGAAGGCATCGTGGCCGTCGAGATCCGCGGCCATCAGGCTGGGCGAAACGTAGCGCTGCCCGTTCTTCTCGCGCGAGCGCTGGAACACGCTGCGGTCCGTCGGCTTGACGACGACGAGGTCGGCATCATCGGCGGCCGGGCGCAGTCCGTACTGGGCCACCGCGGCCTCCACGTCGTCGACGTAGAGCACGGCGGTCCGGGGCAGTGTCTCGGCCGCCATGGCCGCGAAGGCCGAGGCGCCGGTGAGCGCGTGCAGGAAGCCACTGCGCGCCAGGCGCGCCAGGAAATCGGGCACCCCGCGCGCGCAGAGGCAGCGGAAGATCTCGCCGCGCGTGAAGAGCGGCGCATCGAGCGACCAGCGACGGAGAAGCGCCTGCCAGTCGACGTCCACGATGCGTCCCCGCGGCTGGCGCTCGACGATCCCGGCCTCGTCGAGCAAGGCGATGACGCGCGAGGCACCCCTCGCGTCCACGCGCGCCTGCTGCGCGAGCCCGGCCAGCGTGTGCGGCGGCCGCAGGTCGACGAGCACGCGCACCACCCGGCCGGCCATCTCGCCGCACAGCGAGCGCAGGCGCCGATCGTTCTTCGCGCCGGTGGGCGCGCCGCCCTCGCGTTCCAGGCAAACCCCGAGGCCAGTCAGCCCGATGCGCGCGTTGCCGGTCAGATCCCAGTAGCCGATGCCGAAGCCCCGCAGCCGTTCGCGCACCACGGGGGAAAGGTAGGTCGAGACCAGGAAGGCGGGGTTGTTCGTGCGCGCGGCCGCAGCGGCGATGGCGCCTAGGTCGCGCGTCTCCACGCGCCGCCGGGCCAGCAGCAAGCAGGTGACGCCCTTGCCGGCCCGCCCGCGCACGACAATCCAGGTTTCGCCGGCGGCGGCGCTGGTCCCGAGGCTCGATTTCCCGACGGTGCAGCCCGTGGGCAGGAGATCTCGCAGGGCGGCGAGCGCGTCCCTGGTCAGCGGATCCCTGGCGCTTGGCATGACGGATCGATCTTAGTTAGCGATTGTCCGATCTCAAGGGTTCTTAGAACCAGTAGCCGGCGGCGCCGTGCAGGGCGATGAAGTGGAAGCGGAAGTGGGCCTCGGCCGATGCGCCGGTGGTGTTGCTCTGCACTTGGTTGTTCTGGAAGGTCCACTGGTAGGAGCCGCGAATCGAGAAGAAGCCGTGCGCGCCAATGGCGTAGAGCACGCCGCCGCCGGTCTGCACGACGAAGCCGTGCGCGGTTCCCGAATTGGCGAAGGCGTCGGCCATGCCGGAGGCGAAGAGCAGCGAAACCCCAGGGGCCACGTAGGCCAGCAGGCGAAGCCGGGGCGATGCCGACAAGGTCGCGCCAATCTGCGGGAGAAGATCGAGCTCCTGGCCGGTTCCGCTGAAGGCGTTGCTCCCCGCGGCCGAACCCGAGCGTGGTTCCCACTTGATCGAGGGCAAGAATTGCAGGGCAAGGCCCAGGTAGAGGTGGCGAATGGGGTCGAATTCGGCGAACGTCGTGACTCCGGCGGTGGCCGTGGTCCCCCCCGCATAGGTCAGTTGGGATTCGCCCCGGTACTTGAGGTCGTACGAGAGATACCCTTGCGGCACGAGGAAGAGGGACGCGCCCATTCGCCACTTGCCGGACGGAAGGGGCGCGGGAGGCTCGGGCGGGGGCTCTGGCGCGGGAGTCGGATACGCCGGGTAGGCGGGCGGGTACTGGGGGTAGCCCTGCGGAACCGCGGGGTAGGGAGCCGGCGGGTAGGCGTAGCCAGGGGGATACGTGTAGCCAGGGGGGTAAGCGTAGCCAGGGGGATAGCCGTAGCCAGGGGGATAGCCGTAGGGCGGCGGATAGGGGTAACCGGCCGGTGGCGAAGCGCTCGCGGGCGCGGGCGCCGTGGGCTGGGGAGCCGGCGCCTGGGCCTTGGCATCAGGGGCCGGATTGTCCTGAGTCTGGGCGCGAGCGGGCGATCCGAGCAGCGCGGCCGCGGTCGCCAGGGCCAGCAGCGTCACGCGTGCCAGGGTCATTGTCCGCCTCCCGTTGCCAGCGCCCGGGCAGCGACGCGGGCTCGCACGATCTCCAGGATCTCGGGTGCGCGGTCGGTGAACGACAGGAGCTCGGGACCGTCGTAGAGGCTGGTATCGAGCAAGTCGCCGTAGGCGGCGGTGGCCTGCTCGATAGTCGTCAGTTGGTCCGTGCGGAGCGAGAGGTCGCACTCCGATGCGCTAGGGTCCATCAGGTTCGTGCCGTAGTCGAGGTCTCCTGGTTTGAGGTGGGGCAGGCCGTAGGCATGGCCGAATTCGTGCGCGACGACGATGTCCGGTTCGCGCAGCAGGAAGTCGGTCAGATTGACCGCGATGAACACCGTCGGCGAGAAGCCGGTTTCGTCGAGGGTGTCGGCCAGCGAGATACTGACGTCCGAGCCGCCCGCCGAGTTGACCAGCGCTTCCGAAAGACCGAGCCCGGCGATGCCCCAGTTGAGCAGGCCGGTTTCGGCGCCGGGATTGAGCGAGGCCACGCGCTTGAGCAGGACGAGGTTGATGACGTTGCGGTCGGGCTCGGCGTAGGCGTGCAGGAACTGCTTGACGTTGTAGAGCATGGCGGCGCCGTAGGCCTGCTCGCACGCCACCGTCGGGTAGAGCGAGCTGAGGCAGGCCGGGTCCACGCCGGCGACCTCGCGCATCCGGTCCGCGATGACGGCATCGTTGAGCACGATGGCATGGTCGAGCGGCACCGCAATGGGGTCATAGCGGGTGAACATGGTCACGCCGTAGAAGTCGTAGTAGCGCTGGAGCCCGCCCGCGTAGCGGCCGATCTCGCTCGCCGCGACGCCGTTGCCAACGAAGATGCGCACCTCGGTCTTGCTATCGAGCTGGCGTGGCACCTGGGGCGCGCACTTGGAATCGGGGGTGTAGGCAAACAGGTTCTGGTAGACCGCCGCGTCGCCCGCGGTTCCGGGAAACGAGGGCGCCGGGGTCACCGTCTGGAAGAAGTCGACGTGCCCGTCCGGGTCGCAGGCCGGAAACACCAGCCCCCCTAGCGCAAGACAAACGAGCAGGGGATCGCGCACGAACCCACTTTAGCAGTAGCGCCCCAAACTCTCCACGATCCTCCGCCAAACCTTCCATCCGACCAGGGCGCCGAGCGGCCTATTCCGGAATTTCACCACAGAGGGCACAGAGGACACAGAGACCGGAACGCGTGAGTACTGGCGGGCTTTGCCCGACGGTACTCATCGCGGGGGATCGAAAGGACCCTCCCAGGGTCCTTTCTCATGAGGATTGGTTTTCCGGATCTGGATCCGAACCATCCCATCCTCATCCGACCGCTGTGCTCTCCGTGCCCTCTGTGGTGAACCTTCATTCGGCCATTCGCCGAGCGTTTCTTCACCTGAGCTGGGGCGCATCGCGCCTGGCGGGACTCTACGCGAGGGATGACAGACGCGGGTTTGTTAGGCAGGACGGG
>JADGRD010000495.1 GCA_017881285.1 Pseudomonadota bacterium
CACCGTGCATTTTGAGCGGAACGGCACCGCAAGAATCATAGGCGCAAAGTCGCGTCGCGAAAGGTCTGGGAAGAACGCATGCTCGCAATCGCCATTGGAATCTTCTGTGTGGCTATGTACTTCGTGGTCGGGATCAGGTTGGTGCGGCCCACGAGCAGGGGGCTGGTAGAGCGCTTTGGCAAGTACAAGCGCCTGGCCCAGCCCGGGTTCAACTGGGTCATCCCAGGAATCGACCGATTGATCCTGGTCAATATCACCGAAGTCATGGTCAACGCCGAACCCCAGGAGATCATCACCAGCGACAAGCTCAACGCGCGGGTAGACGCGCAAGTGTACTTCAAGGTCAGGAGCGACGAAGAGAGCGTCAAGAACTCTCAATACAGCGTGTTCGACTACCAATACCAGATGGTCAACCTGGCGCGGACTACCCTGCGCAATATCATCGGCACCTTGACGCTGAAGTCCGCGAACAGCGAACGCGGAATGATCAACAGCGACCTCCAGAAGACCATGCGCGACGAGACAAACCACTGGGGCATCGAGATCGTAAGGACGGAGTTGAAGGAGATCGACCCGCCCAAGGACGTTCAAGAAACGATGAACAAGGTGGTGAAAGCCGAAAACGAGAAGGTCGCGGCGGTCGATTTCGCCACGGCCACGGAAACCATGGCGGATGGAGCGCGCCGAGCCGAGATCAAGAAAGCGGAAGGTGTCAAGCAGGCCAAGATCCTCGAGGCCGAAGGCGAGGCCCAGGCCATCCAGCTCGTGAACGAGGCCGCTGACAAGTACTTCGTCGGCAACGCACAGCTCCTGCGCCGGCTGATCACGGTCGAGAAATCGCTGGCCACGAACACCAAGATCGTCGTTCCCATGAATTCAGAGCTGGTGAACATCATCGGCGATATGGCCGGCATCATCCCGCTGGCGGGCCGTGGTACCAGCCCGGAAAAGCCCTATGCGGGGGCACCCGTGAAGAGCGGCTTGTCGGAGCGCCCCCTCAAGGGCAGCGGCAGCCCGTAGTCTACTTCTTCGCCTCGCCGGCTTCGTCCTTGGCGTGCGCTTGTCTCGTGGCTTCCAGGCGGGCCTCCAGTTGCTTGCGCCGCGCCTTGTAGAAGCTGAGCTCTTTGGCCCCCGCCCAGCGCAGGCCGGCCTCGGGGGTGGCGGCGCCGCTGGCCTTCAGGCACTCGTCGAGCACGACATAGCGGTTCTCGTCGGACTTCATGGCCGGCAAGGTCCGCTTGCACAGGGCCTCGGTCTCGGCGGCGAGCTTTCCGGCCTCGTAGTGCTTGACCAGTGGCTTGAAGGCTCGCAGGTTGGGCCGGTCGGAGATCGACTCGCGCAAGGCACCGACACCGGCCTCGGTCTTTTCGGCCGCCAGGAGCATCTCGCCCTTGCGCGCCAGCAGATCGGCGGCGTCGTCGGGCTTGGCCGCCATGGCCTCATCGAGGCACTTGACGGCCTCGTCGAGCAGCGACGGGGAAATCTGCCGGCGCTTGGTGACCCCCTGGGTATAGAGCTGGGTCAGGTTGAAAGCGAAGTCCGAGGCCTCGGAGGCGCCGCCCGGGGTCTTGAGGGCCCGCGCCCGCATCTTCTCCATGAGCTCGACAATCTTCTGATCGTTGGCCCCGGTCGGAGCCGCCGCCTGCCCCGGGGTCTCCCCCGGCTTGGGTTTGGGGTGGCACGCGAACAGCGCAACGCTGGCGAAAATGGTCGTGGCAGCAGCGATTCCAAGGCGACGATGATGGCGGCGGATGATCATCAGATTGCTCCCGGGCAATGATCTCAGGGCCGTGGGCTTCGTGGATAGGGTGGTGGCGGCCACGGCTGGGTCAGCCTAGCAGAAGCAATCGCGGGGATGAAGCGGGTCTTATGCGGTCCGGTGTCCCGGACAACGCAGCTCGGCAAGCTGGGCCAGGAGCGCATCGACGGCGCCCTGGCCCGGCAGGAAGTACGCCGCCCGCGAGCGCCGCGCATGGCCCACGCGGATGCCGAGCAAGGGGGCCTGGCCGGCCAGAGCGAAGGCGTCCTCGTCGTTGTCGTCGTCGCCGACGTAGATGGCGGCCGTGCAACGCAGGCGCCGGCACAGGTGGAGCACGGCCGTGCCCTTGTTGGGTGCGCTGTCGGGCAGCAGGTTCACGACCATCTTGCCGGCGACGATGCGCGCGCCCCGTAGCCCGGCCACCGCATCGAGGACGAGCCGGCGGATCGTGCCCCGCGCGGCCGCCCGCCGATAATGAATCGCCAGACTTGCACCCTTGTCCTCGATGACGACGCCGGGGACACGCGGCAACCTGACGGCAAGCTGCGCGCGCCACCCCGCCACCCGCCTTTGCGCGGCAGCGAGGCCGCGCCATGGTTCCATGCCGTGGTTGCCGAACACGGCGCGCAAGGGGATGCGTGCTACCTTCTTGCCGACGTCCGCGCGCGACCGCCCCGAGATGACCACACAAGGGTAAAGGCGCGCCACCTCCGCCAGCAACGCGGCGGTGCGCGGCCGCATGGCCGCCACCTCGGGATCGCGCACGATGGGCGCCAGCGTGCCGTCGAAGTCGAAGGCGAGCAGCACGCGCCGCCGGGCGAAGTCGCGCAGGGTCACAAGCTGGCCGCGGCCCAGGATGTTCTTCATTGCCCCAGTCCGGCGATGCGGCCGAGATCCTCACCCGCGGGGCCAGGCAGACTCGCCTTCTTGCGCAGGCGGGCGGCATCGACCAGCATGCGCCCGGCCCAGCGGTACACGTTGAATTCAGCCAGGAAGGCGCGCATGGCACGCATCCGCTCGCGCTGCTCCTCCGAGGACATCTTGAGCGCCGAAGCGAGCGCCGAGCTTGCCTCCTCCAGATCGTAGGGATTGACCACCAAGGCCTCGGCCAGCTCGCGGGCCGCGCCGGTGAACTGGCTCAGGACCAGCACGCCGTGCTCGTCGTCGCGAGCCGCGACGAACTCCTTGGCCACCAGGTTCATGCCGTCGTGCAGGCTCGATACGTAACACAGGTCGGCGGCGCGGTAGTAGCGATACACCGTCGGCGGCTCGTGGTGCGTGCGCTTAAGCTGGATGGGCTGGTAACCCTCGCGCCCGAAGCGCGCATTGATGCGGACGGCGGTCTTTTCCACGGCCTGCTCGAGCTGGCGGTAGTGTTCGATGAGGCTGCGGCTGGGCGCCGCGAGTTGCACGAAGGTGAACCGCCCGATGTACTCCGGGAAGCGTTCGAGTAGGCGCTCGACGGCGAGGAAGCGCTCCTCGATGCCTTTGGTGTAGTCGAGACGATCCACGCCCACGCCGAGGAGCGCATCCTTTCCCAGGCCCAGCTCGGCGAAGACAAGTCGCCGGCATTCCTCGACGGCGGGCGCCTTGCCCGGCCACTCCATGGGCCAGGCGATGGAAATGGGGTAGGGGCGGACCAGGGTCGGCTGGCCGTGCTGGACCACGGCGCTTTGCTCGCGATCGATGCGCGCCTCGAGGTAGCGATCGACCGAGTCGAAGAAGTTGTTGCAGTAGAGCTGCGTCTGGAAGCCCAGGATGCTGCTGCCGAGCAAGCCTTCGAGCAGCTCCGCGCGCCAGGGGCAGATGCCCAGGCGCTCCGAGTTCGGCCAGGGGATGTGCCAGAAGGTGATGACGATGGCGCGGGGCAAGCGTTCGCGAATGAGGCGTGGGGCCAGGGCGAAGTGGTAGTCCTGCACCAGCACCACGGGATCGTCGGAGTCGGCTTCCCTGCACACCGCCTCGGCGAACTTGCGGTTGACCGCGGCGTAGGCGGCCCAGTCCTCGGCGCGGAAGATCGGCCGCATGTGGGCCAGGTGGCAGAGCGGCCACAGCCCCTCGTTGGCCAGGCCATAGTAGTAGCCCTTCTCCTGGTCAGGGGTCAGCCAGACCCGCCGCAGGGAGTAGGATTCGTCGCCGGGCGGCACGCGCACGTGGTCGTGGCGATCCACGGAGTCCCGATCCGCGGAGCCGCTGCCATGCGCGACCCACACGCCCGAGCAGGCGCGCAGCACGGGCTCGACCGCGGTGACCAGGCCGCTCGCCGGGTGCAGGATCTGGATGCTGCCGTCCTTGGCGCGGTGGTGGAT
>JADGRD010000496.1 GCA_017881285.1 Pseudomonadota bacterium
CGCGATCGACCCGGCCTCGGGTCGCCAGATATGGGTCCACGCCGTCGAGGACTATCGTCCCACCTTGGGCGGCGCCCGCCTGGCCTCGCCGTGCGTGGGTGGCGCCGCCAACCAGGATGACGCGGTCTTCGTGCCCTACTGGGTGTGGGATCGCTCGCTGGCCAACAGCAAGCAGTCAAGCGGGGTCATGGCTCTGTCCATCGCCGATGGCCGGCCGCTGTGGCGTAGGGCTCTTGGCGACAGCGAGCTGACCGCGGCGATCTTCGTGCGTCTACAAGGCCGGGGGGTGCTCTTTCTGGGCTCATCGAGCGGTAACCTGATGGCGCTCGCCGCGGGCAACGGCGATGTGCTGTGGCAGCGAGCCGAGCTCGACTGCGTCCGTAACCCACCGGCCTTCCTGCCGGACGGCTCGAGTGGCCTGCTCGTCACGGGCTCGAAGTTCGGAACCGTGCGCGGGCTCGATGCGGGAAGCGGCGTCGAGCGTTGGCAGTTTCGCACCGGCGACCGCATCACCGGCTCGCCCGCGGTGCTCGACGGCAAGACGCCGCGGGTCTTGGTGGGCTCCTACGACCGGAAACTCCACGCGCTGAGCGCCGCTGACGGTTCGCCGCTGTGGCAGGACACCACGCGCGGTGGAGTCTATTCCTCGCCCGCGCTCATCACGAGCGGCTCCCAGCCCATGGTTCTCTTTGCGGCCTGGGATCACATGCTGCACGCGGCCGACCTCGCACGCGGGCAGCCGATCTTCTCGGCGTTTACCGGGGCGCCGCTGTGGAACGTGGCGGGCATGGACGACAGTAACTGGGCGTCGCCGGCGGCCGGCCGCATCCGCGGTCGCTGGATGGCCTTCGTGGGCAGCTACGACGGAACGCTGCGCGCGCTTCCCCTGGAAGCCGACGAACGTTCCGCGCCCGAGTTGCGCTCGAATTTCTGGTTCTGGCTGTCCTTCCCGATGTTCCTGCTACCCACGGCGGCGCTGGCCCTGCTCCTCACCCATCGCGAGCGCCTGCGGCGGGCGGCCGCGGCGTCTACTCCAGCTCGTTGACGATGACCGGAATGTGGTTACCGCTCACATCGCCTTGGGCGGAGATGCTGCCCGAACGGAAGAACTCGGCCAGCGTACTGTTGCAGTTCATGTCGCCTTTCGAATACGCGGTGAACTGCGCGGAGGATCCGGTGCCGTTCGCGGTGTAGCCGGGCATGTAGTGATGCGCATCCGGGAAGGAGAAACTGAGGGCGAGCCAAACCGGATCCGAATTCCAAATCGGGTTTCCGCCTGCGCACCCGCCGCCCTTTTGGCAGCCGCATTCCTGGGCGCTTTCCCAGGCCGCCGCGGGTCCGGGAAATTCCTTCGTCAGGACCGTTCCCCCGCCAATCATGTGGTCGGACTCGTAGTAGGTGAGGGAGCCAGCCCATTCCTTGCTGAGGTGCTGCATCGCCTCCACCGTCCGTGACCTGCGTATGTACTTGCTGAACGATGGGACGGCCACGGCCGCCAGGATCCCGATGATCGCCACGACGATCATCAGCTCCACCAGGGTGAAGCCGAGATTCCTTTGGCGACTTCCTCGCAGCATTTCTGTCAAACGTCAGATGCTAGACGTGCCCCGCTGTCCAGGGTTGCAGCAATAGTGCCAGATTCCTGAGCAAGGTGAGATCATCGGATTCCCGCGGTTTGGTTCAGGAAACATGAACGGCGCAGTCGAGAGGCCAGAGCCGCGGGCTGACGGAGACCGTCACATTGCGGTGCGCGGAGGGGGCCAGCGGACGTTTAGCGTCGGCGGAAGAAGAGCCAGGCCGCGACTACGAGCAGCGGCACGGAGCCATAGACCAGGTAGAACCAGCGCGACGACGCCGGTCGAATCTGTCCCTTGGCCAGCCGGATCATCCCGCGGTCTTCCGGCGTTACTCGCATGGAGGTGTCGACCTTGAGATCCGTGTCGCCCAGTCGTCTCCCGTCCCCCTGGATCGAAAGATAGATGGGATACTCGCCATCGGGCACCGTGGGCCGGCGCGTGAAGGTCAGCACGAAGTCCGCGTTCTGCCCCGGCAACAGACGCGGGACCAACGGTGGCGTCACATCGATGCCGCAGGCCGAGCTTCGGGCGTCGACCGCGAGATCGCGCATTGGTTCCGCCGAAACGTTGGTTACTGTGAAGGGCATCTGGCCGATAACGCCACGCAGCCGTCCAAGCATCAAACTGTGCAGGGACAGTCCGACGCGCTCGAGAGTCTCGATGCCGGCCAACTCCATCGCGGTGCGTCCCTTGGGCGTTCGAATGCGAAGGTCGGCCATGTGATCCACCAGGGCGCGCGCGACCAGACCGTGGCGGGCTGTGTGCAGGGGGGTCAAGCCCTTGGCGGTCAATGCGTTCATGTCCGCGCCGGCCGCGGCGAACACGTTCACTACCTTGTCGTTCGCCGCTAGGTGTATGGGCATCATGCCCGAGGCGTTCCGGATGTCGCTTCTTGCGCCGCGTCGCATAAGCAGTCCGGCCAACTCGGGACGAGCAAGCATCGATGCGAAGTGAAGGGGGGTCATGTCGCCGGCCGCTCGCGCATTGGGGTCGGCGCCTCGGTCGAGCAGAAGCCCGGCGGCGTCCAGATGCCCCATCACCGCGGCATAGTGCAAGGGCGTCATGTCGCGGTCGTCACGCGCGTCCACGGGTTCGCCGGCATCGAGCATTCGCCGCAGTGTCGCGCCATCGCCGGCGCGTGCGGCCTGGTGGAGGGCGGTCGACGCGGACCGCGCATCGATGCTCGCGGTAGCAGGAGCTGTCCCCATGGCGGTTGATGTGGGGAAGAACGCTGCCAACACGGCCGAGAATTTGAGAAACTTGGAGCCCAG
Source organism: Pseudomonadota bacterium (assembly GCA_017881285.1). GTDB lineage: Bacteria > Myxococcota_A > Polyangia > Fen-1088 > Fen-1088 > Fen-1118. The sequence continues at coordinate 2,849 of JADGRD010000496.1, forward strand.
ATGCATTTCTTGCACTAAATTTAGCCCAATTCTCCCCCTACCTGGGCAGAATCCTGATTGTCCCAATGGGGTGGGAGGCCGTTTGCTAGGGGTGGTTCGCTTTTCCTTACCACCATATTCCACGTTCGAGATGTTCCACGGCCAAGATTGGGAGCAATTCACATGACAATGCGCAAATGCAGCATTCTGATAACCATCGCGCTGTCGATGATCCTCTTCACCTCGCAGGCGAACGCGCATTGGTGCGATGACCTCTGGGCCTCGAGCTACAACATCGTGGTTCGGCCGGACAGCGATACATCTCCCAAGGAAGTCTACGTCCAGAACAACATGGGGTATCAGCTCATCAGCATCAAGCTGACCGCCACGGGCACTGGTGGCGCCGCCATCACGTTGACCGCCCCCACGACGCTCAAGGTCCCGGGCACGCTTCTGCCTGGCGAGAAGGGGACGTGGAAGATAGCGAGTGGCAGCCCGGCGAAGATCGAGGACGTTACCTTTGACGTATCGTTTGGCAACTCGGGCGAGAGCAATTGCTACCCGACCAAGGGTGCGAACGCGGTGATGATCGTGAAGACTGACGGTACGCTTTTCCCGACGGGGACGCTGCCCGGCCTGGATAGCCCGGTGAACCCAGGGTGCGTTGGTGACTTGCAGCAGGGACGATCCCTGCAATATGAGGCCATGGCGGATTTCGAGGATCTCAACACGGGGCTCGACAAGCTCCTGCAGCTCTACTGCGCCGGCCGGGGGTCCTGGAACTCGGGCAGCGAGGCCATCGTTCCTTCCAACTGCAAGGACACTTCGAGCACGACCTGTCCCGCGGCCAAGTCCGGCAGTGGGTCGAAGTACGACTACATGCACCTGTGGTCCGCCGGCGAGCTGGCGATTCGCAAAGGCTCCCTCGGCTCCCGTGCGGCGGTCTTCCGTACTCGTCTGCAGTGCGGGGCAAACGACTCCGATGTCGGGTTTGGCGGCTACGCCATGTTCGTCCTTGGCTACCTGGGCGATGACGCAGGCGCGAAAACCTTCCTCACGACGCAGGCCGGCGGTAGCGGCGACCTCGCTACGATCGCCAAAGCGGCGCTCTATCTCATGGGAGACACCACGCAGAAGGCGGCCGTGCAGACCGGGGCACAGTCCAGCTCGGTCTTTGTGAAGGTTGCATGCGCCGCCGCCCTTGGCATTGTCGACAAGGACGACGCCACGGT
>JADGRD010000497.1 GCA_017881285.1 Pseudomonadota bacterium
GGATTGGGACCCGGTCCTGACGTTCAACAATGGCACTCTCTTCCTGATCTACTACAACTACACCTACGGCGTCATTGTATGGAAGCTGTCCGGTTCCACCCTCGTCAGCGTCGGTACGCTGGGCAGTATCGCGAAGGGAGATAGCGTCGAGTACGTTTCCGGCACGGTCGTCAATGGCGTGCCTTTCGTGGCCTACGATGACGAGAGCCGCGACTCGGACCCCAATCCGCAGGCGGCCACGGTGAAATACTTCGACGGCACGTCCTGGCAGCTCTACGCGGGTTACCCAAATCCTTGCGATATCGAGAACACCTTCATCGCGGCCGATCAGACCACCGGCCAGATCTACCTCACGTACAGCGACTGCAGCGGCTACATGACCGTGCAGGTGCACTGAGCGCCGGCTGGATTCCAGCCGATCAATAGGCCCCCTCGTCCATGTGGTAGCCGGCCTCGCCATGGTCGAGGTTGTCGAGGCCTTGCTCCTCGTCTTCCGGGGCGGGCCGCAAGCCGAGCACGTACTTGATGGCGAGCGCGAGCACCGCCGTGCCGGCGAGCGCCAGCACAACCGTCACGCCCATGGCCTTGAGCTGCTCGATCCACAGGGTCTTGCCGACGATCCCGGTGAGGTTGGTGTTGAGATTGCCGTTCACTTCCGGGGTGGCGAGAAAGCCGGTCAGAAGCGCGCCCAGCGAACCGCCCACGCCGTGCACGCCGAAGGTGTCGAGGGCGTCGTCGTACTTGAGCATCTGCTTGAGCTTGGTGCACGCCACGTAGGGAATGGCGCCGGCCAGGACCCCGATGATGACGGCGCCAGTCGCCGATACGAAGCCCGCCGCCGGCGTAATGACGACCAGCCCCGCCACCACGCCCGAGCAGAAGCCGAGCACGGTCGGTTTGCCGCGGGTGATCCACTCGATGAGCGGCCATGTCGACCCGGCCACGGCGGCGGCGAGGGTCGTGGCGAGAAAGGCGCCGGCGGCGATGCCGTCCGCCGCCACCGCGCTACCGGCATTGAAGCCGTACCACCCCACCCACAACATGCCGGTGCCCACTGCGGTCAGCACCATGCTGTGGGGCATGAAGGGCCGGCGGCCAAAGCCCTTGCGCGGGCCGAGAATGAGCGCGAGGAGCAGCGCCGACCAACCCGACGACATGTGCACCACGGTGCCGCCCGCGAAGTCGATGGCCCTGATGCCGGCCTTGGCGTTGCCGAGCCCGTTCATCATGCCGTCCACGCCCCACACCATGTGCGCGAGGGGGAAGTACACGATGAGCATCCAGCCCAGGATGAAGAGCATAAGCGCCGAGTACTTCATGCGCTCGGCGATGGCGCCCACGATCAGCGCGGGTGTGATGATGGCGAACATCATCTGATACATGGCGAACACCGACTGCGAAACCCACGGGCCGTAGTCAGCGTTGGGCACCGAGCCCACGCCGCGCAGAAAGGCGAACTTCAGCGAACCGATGATCGACGCGCCCGAGGCGGAGCCGCTACTGGCGAACACAGCGCTGTAGCCAAAAGCCCACCACAGAATGGTCACCAGGCCGGCGCAGCCGAAGCATTGAGCGATTACGGACAGGATGTTCTTGCGCCGGACCAGCCCACCGTAGAAGAGCGCCAGGCCGGGCAAGGTCATGAAGAGCACGAGCGCGGAGGAGGTCATCATCCAGCCGTTGTGTCCCGGGCCGGGCGCGATGAGCGTCTTGGGCGCGGTGTTGTTGATGTAGGCCTCGAGATCCGCAACCCGCGCAGCCAAGTCGGGACCAGGGGCAGGCATGGCCGCCGGCGCGGCCACGGATTCGCTCGGGACTTGCCCCAGGGCCGGCTGGGCAGCAGATCCGGCACAGAGGAGAATCGGAACCAGAACCGTGACCAGCGCGATTTGTCTTGTCCGCATGACGCATCTTCCTTTCTGCTTGCAAGGTAGAGAGTCACAAGGGATGTCGCAAGGAGTTCTCCGGCCTTGGCGCGACATTTAGCCCATGGGAAACTCCTCGGGGCCGCGGGCGCAACTGGCAGGAAACTTCGCGGAAACAGCCGGCAGGCTCCCCACCCGCTTCGGCCGCGCAATGCTAGAACGAAGGCCATGACGGTTCGCGAGCAACTCGAAGCGGACGAAGACAAGGTTCTTTCGCCCCACGCACAGAAGAGCAGCAAGAGCCTGGGCCGCAAGCGGCCCGAGCCACCTGACCCGGTCCGCCCCATCTTCCAGCACGACCGCGATCGCATCCTGCACTCCAAGGCCTTTCGCCGTCTGGCCGGCAAGACCCAGGTCTTCCTCGCGCCCGAGGGCGACCACTACCGCACGCGGCTGACCCACACGCTGGAGGTTTCGCAGATCGCGCGCACCATCGCGCGCGCCCTGCGCCTCAACGAATCGCTCACCGAGGCCATCGTCATGGGCCACGACCTCGGGCACACGCCGTTCGGGCACGCCGGCGAGCGCATCCTGGCCAAGTTGATGCCGGGCGGCTTCCACCACGGCCGGCAGTCCCTGCGCGTGGTCGACGTACTCGAAAACGACGGCCGTGGTCTCAACCTCACCGCCGAGGTGCGCGACGGAATCCTGCGCCACTCGAAGGGCAAGGGCAAGGTCCTGGCCAGCGAGACCGAACACGAAGCCGCCACGCTGGAAGGTCAGATCGCGCGCGTGGCCGACATCGCGGCCTACGTCAACCACGACCTCGACGACTCCATCCGCGGCCAGGTCATCAAGCTGTCGGAAGTTCCCGAGGCGGTCTTGAAAGTGCTCGGCCGCACGCACAGCGCGCGCATCAGCCGCCTGGTCACCGACGTGGTTGGCGCTTCGCGCCTGGATGACAAGCGCCATATCGAGATGAGCCCCGAGGTGCTGTCTTCCCTCATGGCCCTGCGCGATTTCCTTTACGACCACGTCTACGAACGCCCGGAGATCCGGGCCGAGTTCGAGCGCGCGCAGAGGGTGCTGCGCGAGCTGTGGGAGTACTTCACCAGCCACGCCGACGAGTTCCACGCCAAGCACTGGCCCAAGGGACTGCCCGAGAGCGAGGAGCTGCCGCGCGCCGTGGCCGACTTCATCACCGGCATGACGGATCGCTACGCCATGCGCACCTATGAGGAATGCTTCCTGCCCCGGCGCTGGATCGTCTTGTGATGGCTACTTGAGACCCAAATCCATTCGGATCGCCATCACCATCGCGCAGTGACCAAGAAGATCGGCCTCGGTCTTGTAATCGCTCGCTTGATTGAGGCCGTAGGGCCAGAAGTGTTGCGTGTCCGCGGTCAGAACACTTTGTTTCTCCGCCGCCGTCTCCCAAACGTCCGGGCGGAGGGCGTCCCGTTGGGCGATCCCGTTCGCGCCCGTCCAAGGACCAGAGCTTCCCCCGTCAGGTATCGCCACGAAGGAGAGCCAATTGTTTGCGGTTCCGATACCCACGGTGTGGGAAATCTCGTGCATGGCAACGCGCAAGATCCTGTAGCCCGAGGGTCCGAATCGAATGTTCCCGTTGATGTTCCCGTCGGCGGTGGCCACGCTCGAAACGTAAGATACGGTTAGCGACTTGGAAATGTTGGTGTAGCAATTGTAGTAGGCGATCGCCTGGTCAATGGCTGCCTTGATTTCCTGATCCGCGGTCGGGTCGGAGGACGGGGAGAGCGTGTAGCTGACATGACCCGTGTATGGACAAGTGCCGCCGTCGGGAACCGCGACGGGCTTCGTGAAGACAACCGTGTCCGCACTACCGTCCCGGCCCGCGTCTGGCTGTAGGTCGAGCTTCGTGTCCCCACCGCTGTCTCGGCCGGCGTCAGCGAGGACGCCGCCGGTTCCGCCGGTACCGGGTGCGCCGCCGGTGCCGGCCGCACCCCCGGAGGCTGTGGCACCCCCCGTCGCGCCGCTCCCGCCGGTCCCGGTCCTGCCACCGGTTCCCGGCGCGCCGCCGGTTGCCGTTGATCCGCCGGTCGCTGTTCTACCGCCCGTTCCGGGGGCACCGGCGGTCGCCGTCGCGCCACCCGTCGCCGCCGCTCCGCCGGTCGCCGGCGCGCCGCCCGTCCCCGTCGCGCCGCCGGTTCCG
>JADGRD010000498.1 GCA_017881285.1 Pseudomonadota bacterium
CGCCGCCTGGCGTCCCGCCGCCGCCTGGCGTCCCGCCGCCGCCTGGCGTCCCGCCGCCGCCGCCTGGCGTCCCGCCGCCGCCGCCTGGCGTCCCGCCGCCGCCTGGCGGCGTGCCGCCGCCGATCACCCAGGTGATTGGTCCCAGGTTTTGTCCGGGCCACTTCGGGAGCAAGTCCTGCAGCTGCTGGGTGTACTGGTTGATGCTGTCGGCTGTGCTGTCGACTTGCCGGTCGCACTGTTTCTCGTCGGAGTCATTGCCCGGTTCGCTGGGCTGGTGCCCGGGCAATGGCGGGTTGCCCGGGTTGGGGAAGCTGATGGCCAGCCCTTCCAGTTGGAGGATGATGTGGAGCAGGAGCGCGATCTGGTAGAACGGCACGAACATCCAGCCGATCCCCTGCTGCCCGATTCTGCCTTCCAGCCAGCTAATTAGCGGCACCAGTTTGTCCAGCAGGCCTTGAAGCAGGGTGGGGGCGGCTGGATCAGCGCGCTGGTAGCTCTTGGCCCCGTCCGCGATCGGTGGCCAGGAGGTGCTGATGACGCCGGCATCCTGCGGGGGCATGCCGAGCTGGGCGAGATACGGGGCTAGCGAGGACGGGCCGGGCAGCGGCAGGATCGGGATCGGCGAGTTTTCCGGCTCGCGGACTTGCGTCACTTGCCCCGCGAAGATGTCGAGGGCCTGGCCTATGATGATGATGAACGGGTCCAGCGGATTGAGGCTAGCCGCGGGCACCGGCGGCTTGGCGGGATTACCTGACTGCTTGTACAGTGCGGCCGTGATGCTCTCGCCCTCTTCCCGGGCATCACTGGTAAGCTCCCAGGCAATCACGCCCTGCAAGCCGAGGGATTCGATCCGGTGTTGCCCGCCGGCGAGGAGCCAGCCTCTGCCCGCATGCCCGCGCTGGTCGAGATTCACTGCCGTGAGATCGCCGAGGCTGACGGCATCGTCATCGTCCACCCGAACTGGTGGGGCATGCCGCCGGCCATCCTCACGGGTTGGGTCGATCGCGTGCTGCGACCGAACATCGCGTATCGCTTCGCGGAGGGCGACAAGGGCGAGGGCACGCCCATTGGCCTCCTGCGCGCGCGCAGCGCCCTGATCTTCAACACCTCGAACACCTTGCCCGACCGCGAGGTCCGCGTTTTCGGCGACCCGCTGGAGCGGATCTGGAAGGACTGCATCTTCGGCCTGTGTGGTGTCACGCGAGTCGAGCGGTGCACCTTCGCCACGGTCGTGACCAGCACGCAGGCCGAGCGGCAGGCATGGCTTGAGCAGGCGCGCGCCCTGGTGGTGGAGCATTTCGGCCCGGAAAGAGGCGCCTGACGCAGACTCGGAAGTGGGGATTGGCGAAGCCTACTCTCCCTTCGCCCGGCGCCGCCTTCTCACCCACCACACGAGCTGCGTCGAGGAAGCGATCACCCAGTCCGCGCCGCTGTTGGTTGTACCACCCGCGGGCCGTCGCCAGGTCAGCCTCGGCGGTCGGTCATATGATGACGGGTGTCTTCGGGGCGAGCGAATCCGCGCAATCGCTTCGTCCCACGGCGAACCGGTCGGGCCTTCACGATCCAGGTCGTCGAGTCGACGATCCAGCTCGTCCCGCTGGGAAGGAGTCAGCGGTATCGTGCTCGCCTCCGCGCCAAGGCTGTCCCAAACCTTTTGCGAGAGAGCCGACCAGCCAGAAAGATGCCTTCTGGGCTACATGCTTTGTTGACGCTGGTGAACGTGCTCGGGAACTAGCAGCCCACGCACGGAGAGATCTTCATCCAGCTTCGACCAGTGGATCCCGACACCGCGGCCGATGAGGCGCCAGTCGCCAAGAACCTCCGGGCTCGCGTCGCGCAGCCTCGGGAACCACTCGAGCGGCACACAGACTGTCCGGCCGTCCTCGAGATGGACCACGAGATCGCCGTCGAGGATCTCTATGCTGAGAGCTCGGGGTTGCTCAGGTGCCGAAATACTCACGCCATTTCTCCCTGAAATCGATGCGGTGCTGAATCACCAACAATCTAGCACGTCCAAGCTCGCGAGTCCTCAGGCCTAGCGCGTCGGCCAACTCGACCGGCTCGAGCCAGAATTTCGCGTAGCCGTCGCCTCGCTCGACGTGAACGTGCGGGGGCTCCGTCCCTTCATTGCTGAAGAAGAAGAAACGCCGGCGCTTGCGCCGTCGGGATAGCCCGTCGCCCGACCAAGGTGAACTACGCCACCGTCACCGGCCCCTCCACCACTTGCTTGCGCCGCCACAAGAAATAGATCGCAGGGTAGACCAGCAGCTCCAGCGCGAAGGAGGTGACGAGGCCGCCGACCATGGGAGCGGCGATGCGTTTCATGAGATCGGCGCCGGTGCCGGTGGACCACATGATGGGCAACAGGCCGATGAACGCCGCGCACACGGTCATGGCCTTGGGGCGCACGCGCTTGACCGCGCCGTGGATGATGGCCTCGGTGAGATCGCCCGTGGTGCGCAGGCGGCCGGCAGCCTTGGCCTCGTCGTGGGATAGGTCGAGGAAGAGCAGCATGAAGACGCCGGTCTCGGCGTCGAGGCCCATGAGCGCGATCATCCCGACCCACACAGCGATCGAGACGTTGTAGCCGAGGGCGTAGAGCAGCCAGACCGCGCCGACTGCCGAGAAGGGCACGGCCAGCATCACCAGGGCGGCCTTGAAGCTCGACTTGGTGTTGAGATAGAGCAGCCCGAAGATGAGCACCAAGGTGATGGGCAGGATGATCTTCAGCCGCTCTTTCACCCGCAGCATGTTCTCGTACTGCCCGCTCCAGGTCAGGGCGATGTTGTCGGGCAGCTTGAGGGCCGCGCCCACCGCTTGCTTGGCGCGCTCGACGTAGCCACCCACGTCGGTCTTCGAGGTGTCGAAGTCGACGTAGACGTATCCAGAAAGCAGGCCGTTCTCGTCGCGAATCATGGACGGCCCCTCGGTCAGCTTGACCTCGGCGATCTCGGCCATCGGGATCTGGCCCTGCCCACTTGGCAAAGGTAGGAGCACGCGCTTCAAGGCGTCGAGATCCTCGCGGAAGTCGCGCGCGTAACGGACGCTGACGCCGTAGCGCTGCCGGCCCTCGATGGTGGTGGTCTGGTTGTCTCCGCCCACGGCGGTCATCACCATCATGTTGGCGTCGTCGATGGACAGGCCGTAGCGCGCGAGCTTGTCGCGGTCGAGGACGAAATCGAGGAAGTAGCCGCCGGCCACGCGCTCGGCGAACACGCTGCGCGTCTCGGGCAATTTCTGAATGGCAGCCTCGATCTCCAGTCCGACCTTCTGGATCACGCCAAGGTCGGCGCCGCTCACCTTGATACCGATGGGCGTGCGGATGCCGGTCGACAGCATGTCCAGACGGCCCTTGATGGGCATGGTCCAGGCGTTGCTGATTCCAGGCAACTGCAAGGCCTTGTCGAGCTCGGCGATGAGGTCTTCCTCGGAAATACGATCCCGCCACGCGGTTCGCAGCATGCGTTTGAGCCACTCGGGCGCCCAGGGTGAGTACCAGCGCGCCTTCTCGCGCCAGGCGGACTCGGGCTTGAGCAGGATGGTGGTCTCCATCATGGAAAACGGCGCGGGATCGGTCGAGGTTCCGGCGCGGCCGGCCTTGCCGAACACGCGGTCGATCTCGGGGAAGGTCATCAAGATCTTGTCCTGCACTTGCAATGCCTTCTGCGCCTCGGCGACCGACATGCCCGGCTGCACGGCGGATGGCATGTAGAGCAGCGATCCCTCGCGCAACGGTGGCATGAACTCGGAGCCGAGCTTGAGGTAGATGGGAACGGTCAGCCCCACCACGAGCAGGCTGGCGACCACCGTGGCCCACGCATGGCGGACCACGAACCGGCACGGCCCTTCGTAGATGCGGTGGAGCAGATGGCTGATGGGGTGCCGCTCTTCCGAGTAGTACTTGCCCACCAGCAGCGTCGAGGCCAGAGCAGCCAGCGGCCGCGGCCTGAAGCGGAACGGCTCGACGCGCGCGAAGAGCATCCGCATCGCCGGATCCAGGGTGATGGCCAGAAGCGCGGCGATGGCCATGGCCAGGTTCTTCGAATAGGCCAGCGG
>JADGRD010000499.1 GCA_017881285.1 Pseudomonadota bacterium
GCCTCGGCGGCGGCGGCGCGCTGGTAGAGCTCCGCCGGTTTCGCCGGGGTGCCGCGTGGCTCGGCCATCAGGTCCAGGGCCTCGTCGCGGAAGAGCACGACCAGGGGCAAGTGGCGCGGGCCCAGGCCGTGCACGGTGCGCACCACCGAACGTGCGGAAACCTCGTCGACCACCTGGGTGAAGAGCACCACCAGCGAGCGCTTGCGCAGCCGCTGCGACAGGAAGCCGTAGGCCGCCTCGAAGTCCGTCTCGACGATCTGCGCGTGGATGTCGTAGGACGCGGCCACCACCCGCTGCGCGGCCCGCCGCCCGCCCTGCGGCGGCAGGTAGGCCCGCACCCGCGTGTCGAAGGCACACAGGCCGACCTGATCCCCGGCTCGCGTCGCCACGTGCGAGAGCATGAGCACGGCGTTGAGCGCGTGGTCGAGTTGCGACAGCCCCAGGCTCTCCGCGGTCATCAGCCGCCCGCAGTCGAGCATGCACAGCACCGACTGGTTGCGTTCCTGCTGGTATTCGCGCGTGATGAGCTTCTGCCGGCGGGCCGTGGCCTTCCAGTCGATGGCCCGGTAGTCGTCGTCGCGCTGGTAGTCGCGCAAGGCCTCGAACTCGTTCTCGCCGCCGCGCAGGCGCACGGTGCGCACCAGACGATTCTCCAGACTCTGACGCGCCAGCAACTCGTAGCTGCGCACGGCCTGCACGTCGGGATAGACGCGCACCGGGTGGCGAGAGACGACGCGAAGCTGCCGCCACCACAGGCCGAGCGGCGTGGACCAGCGCAGATGGTGATCCGCCAGTTCGTAGAGCCCGCGCCTCCTCGGCCGGACGTGGTAGGTGACGAGCGCGTGGCACACGGACGCGCTCTCCCCCTCACCGGCCGCGCTACGCGCGTCCCCCTCTCCCCGCCCAGCGGGGAGAGGGTTGGGACGAGGGGCCGCCGCCATCGGCACGATCTTCGGCAGGCCCTCGATCACGAGCCCCGGGGCGACATCGTCGTTGACGTGCACGGCGAGGGGGCGGCGGGCGGACGAGTACAGGTGCAGCCTGACCAGGTTCGCCCGTCCCACCGAGAAGATGCGCGGCGGCTCGCGTTCGGCCCGCACCAGCACGCGGCGGCCCAGGAACGCGTCGCCCGCGGCGAGCAAGGCGATGCCCAGATCGACGAGCAGCATGGGCCAGACGAAGCTCGGCTCGACCGCGGCCACCGCCCCGAGGAGGAGCGGCACCACGGCCAAGAGCACGAGTCTCGTCGATGGAACGAAGGGCATGGCGGGCTAGGCGGCGATGGTCTCGGGCACGCGCACGTCGCGCAGGATCTCGGCCACGCAGTCGTCGGTGGACATGCCCTCGATCTCGGCGTCGGGCTGCAGGCCCACCCGGTGACGGATCACCGCCGGGGCCAGGGCCTTGACGTCGTCGGGAATGACGAAGTCGCGCCCGCGGCTGGCGGCGCGCGCCTGAGAGCCGTGCAGAAGCGCGATGGAGGCGCGCGGCGAGGCCCCGTAATAGAGCGAGCGATGCCCGCGCGTGCGACACACGATGTCGGCGATGTAGCCGACGATGCCCTCGTCGACGCGCAGGCCCCGCGCGTGTGCCTGCATGTCGAGCAGCCCAGCGGGCGTGATGACGCGCAGAAGGTTGAGGCGTTCGAGCGCTTGGGCGTCGAAACCGGCCAGGTGGTTGCGCAGAATTGCGGTTTCGACGTCGTGCGCGGGCGCCAGCACGGAGAGCTTGAACATGAAGCGATCGAGTTGCGCCTCGGGCAAGGGATAGGTGCCTTGCGACTCGATGGGATTCTGCGTGGCCATGACCAGGAAGGGTTCGGGCAGCGGCCGCGTGACGCCATCGATGGTCACCTGTCGCTCCTGCATGGCCTCGAGCAGCGCCGACTGGGTTTTGGCCGGCGCGCGGTTGATCTCGTCGGCGAGCAGGAGCTGCGTGAAGACCGGCCCCTTCAAGAACTCGAAGGCGCCCTTCTGCTGATTGAAGACGTTGCCGCCGCTGACGTCCGAGGGCATGAGGTCGGGCGTGAACTGGATGCGCCGGTAATCGCAGGCCAGCACCTGACCGAGCACGCGCACCAGCAGGGTCTTGCCCAGCCCGGGCGCGCCTTCGAGCAAGACGTGCCCGCGCGCGAGCAGCGCGATGAGGGCGTGCTCGACGAGATCCGTCTGCCCGACCAGGGCGCGCTCGACCTCGATGCGGATGGTATCAAACGTTGCCTTGAATTGGTTTGTGTCCACCGGTTCCTCCAGTTTCCTCGAGCAGCTTGCAGAGCTCGAATGCGGTCTCCAGATCACGGGCGTCCTTGTCCGCCGGCACTCCCTTGCCGGCGTCACGCGCCTCGAGAAACATGCGCATCACGTCGCCGACCGGCCGGCCGGTGCGGGTGGCCACGGCCTCGGCCAGCCCCGACAGGCTGCGATCGACGTGCAAGCCGAAGCGCTCCCGCAAGCGCTCGACCGCGTAGGCGCCGAGGGAGCCCAGGGCCACGCGCTCGGCGCGCGCGCGGGCGTAGTGCAGGCCCAGGGCGCTCACATGCTCGGCGAACTCGCGCCGCTCGAGCTTCTGCGTCGGCACGGGCCGGCCGAAGCGCGCGCCCTTGCACACGAAGAACAAGAGCAGGACGGCCGCCAATTGCAGCAACGCCGGCCCCAGGCGCCCGCGCTGCACGGACTCGACGGGATTCGACGCCACCAGGCCGGTCAGGTCGCCCGCCAGCTCGATCGACGTTCCCCAGCCGCGCAGCACGGCATCCAGCGCGGCGGCATTGTCCGCGACGAGCAGGCTGGCATTGCGGAAGAGAAAATCGTCGGCCAGCACGACCACGCGGCTGCCCTCATCGTCGCCGAGCCAGCGCAGGGAGGCGTAGGCAGCCGGCTTGCGACCGAGCAAGGTTTCGCTGTCCGGCTGGCAGTCCAGCCGATTGGCCTCGGGCACGCGCACCTGCAGCGCCCCCCAGGGTTTCGCGACCGTGTCGCCCGGAGTGATGATCTCCGAGGCCAGCGCGTGCTTTTCCACCACCCGCATGCCGACCCACGCGGGCAGCTCGCGCCGGCCGCCCGCGATGACCAGCGACCTACCGCCGCCGTCAAGCCAGAGCTTGAGCGCCTTCCAGTCGTCCTGCCGCAGTTGCGCGCCGGGGAGCAAGACGACCTGTTCGGCCTTGCTCTCGCCGATCTTGGCGACCGAGGCCAAGCGCTCGTGCAAGGAAAACCCGCGCTTGTCGAGGTACGCGATGACGCCGGCGCGCCCCGAGGGCGAGTGTTCCCAGTCGACGCGCGGCAGGCCACAGGCCCCGCCGAAGAGAAGCCCGAGCCCGACGAGGAGGAGGCCGATGCGCCCCACGAGCAAGCCCGCCACGCGCACGTAGACACCGTCGAAGCCCTCGCGCGTGACGTCCGCTAGGCCGAACTGCGCGCGCTCGACCGTTGCAACGACCTCGGCCATGGGCAAAGCGATGGCAGGGCGCTGCTTCTTGACCATGCCCAGGTAGTCACCATTGGTCTGGTCGGGTTCGACGCGCACCACGCCCGCGCCTTCCAGCCGGCGCAGCAGGGCGGCGTAGACACTGCCGATCGCGGCGCGGAAATCCCCAGCCGCGGCCTCGACCCGCGCCCGTTCCAGTAGGCGCTGCACGTCGGTTTCCACCTGACGCGCCAGCGCGGCCGCCATCTCTTGCGATTCGCTGACCGGCGCCGCGGTTGTGACCACGTCCTTGCTCTCGCGGTCGAGAAAGTGGCGAGCCAGGGCGAAGATGAGCATGGCCAGGCCAAGGCCGAGAAGCACCCACAGTAGCAGGCGCAGTGGCAATCCCAAGTCCGGCAGCTTGATGGTCAGCGGCTCGTCGGGCTCGAACTGCTTGGCCAGGGCGTCGCGCTTGCAAGCCTCGGCCAGGGTCGGACAGGCCGCCTGGTTCTGGCCAGCACCGAGGCCGCACCACTGCTTCTCCGCGGGAGTCAGGGGATATTCCGGGTTATGGCAGAAGTCGAAGCGCCGGCTAAGGAATCCAACTACACAATCCAGAATGCGCTGACATCAA
>JADGRD010000500.1 GCA_017881285.1 Pseudomonadota bacterium
ATGAGGATATCCTCGCCACCGAAGAGGACGGCCGGACGAAGAATGCTGTGGGGAATTCCCGTCTCGCGCAGGGCCGCCTCCAGGCGAGCCTTTCCGGAGAAATAGGGCAGCTTCGATTCGGGCGACGGGTTGGTGATGCTGACATGCACGATGCGCTCGACGCCGGCCTGCTTGGCGGCGGCGAACAACGCCTCGGTATTCCTCACTGCCTGCTCGTGGGTGAAGTCGCGATGATTGAAGCGCACCCAGTAGGTGTTGTAGAGCACTCTTGCGCTCGCCAGGCCGGCCAAGAGCGCGGCCGGATCGTCGAAGGCCAGGGGCGCGACGCGAATCCGGCCGGCGAACTGGTTCGGGCGGTTGGGCGAATTGGTCAGAGTGGCGACCTCGCGCCCGCCCGCGAGCAACCCGCGCACGATGTACTTGCCCGAATAACCAAAGGCGCCGGTGACCACGTGCAGCCTACGCATGACGTTCCTTTCTTCCGGTCCTCGCTCGGCCCCCGAAAAGCCGTCCGAAAGTAGCCTGCCGGAAGCCATCCATGGCCAAGAGGGTGCTGACGATGCGGTCCAGCCCGTCGAAGAAGCGTTTCATGGTCGCCAGCCGCTCCCGCTGGAAGGCGAGCAAGGGGTCGGCCTGTCGTTCGCGGGGGGCGCCGTCGAGCAGGGCCAGGCACTCGCTGACGGAACGCAGCGCACGGTCGAACTCGCGCTTCTCGCGCTCCTGGAGAATGCGGCGAAGGGCGCCCCAGAAGTCAGTGTCGGCGCTGTAGTAGTCCTTGCGGTCGCCGAGTTGCCCTTCGCGGCGAACGATGCCCAGCCGCTCGAGAACGCGGAGATGCGGGCTCAGCCCGCCCTTGGTGACGCCGACCATCTCCGCCAGGGCGTCGAGGCTGAGCGGCACGGGCGAGAGGTAGATGGCGGCATAGGCCGCGCCCATCGCCTTTGGGAACCCCCAGAAGCGGGCGATGCGGCTCAGGGCGTGGATGAAATGTTCGCGGGTCTGCACCACCACATCGGTCGTCATGAACGTTTAGTATGAACTAAACGATGGGAACGGCGAGGTGAATACTCGCCCTGCGCGCGTCCCAACGCCCCCCCGGCGGGGAAACCCTAGTCCCGCGCCAAGCGAAGCGAAGGCGCGGATCGCCACAGAAGAACAGGCCTTTCCATGATCGAGTCGCTCATCCAATCGGAGAAATCGGTGGTGGTCGTGGACGCGGTCCTGGTCGTCTTCGTGGCCGTGGCCGACGGTGACCACTCCGGCCACGGCCACGAACACGGCCACGTTTACGACCACGACCTTCTGCGGCTATTGCGGGATTAGGGGGAAACCTTCGCCCGCGCCGGGTTTCTTGGTAGAAATCGCCATGCCCGAGCGAGCTTCCTGGGACGAGTACTTCATGAACATCGCGAGCGTGGTCGCGTCGCGGTCGACCTGTCCGCGCAAGTTCGTGGGCGCGGTCATCGTGCGCGAGAAAACCATCTTGTCGACGGGCTACAATGGCTCGATCCGCGGCATGCCCCATTGCTCGGAGGTCGGCCACATGATGGAGAACGACCACTGCGTGGCCACCATCCACGCCGAGAGCAACGCCATCCTTCAGGCGGCCAAGAACGGCGTGATGATCGACGGCGGTACCCTCTACGTGACGGCCAGTCCGTGCTGGAACTGCTTCAAACAGCTCGCGAATTGCGGGATCCGCCGTGTCGTCTATGGCGAGTTCTACCGCGACGAACGCATCTTCGAGGTGGCCGGACGCCTGAACATCGAGTTGGTGCACCTACAAGTCGTTCCGGCGGCTATTTCTGGCTAGATCTGAATCCGCAGTTGACAGGTTCCTATTTGCGGCTAACCCTAGACAGACATGCTGCGGTTGCTGTTGATGCTGCTGGCCATCACGACCAGCGCTCAAGCCGCGGGGGCTGACGAGGGCGCCCCGGGAAGAGTGGCGTCCACCGATAGCGGGGACGCGGCGAAGCCGTCGAGTGGGGCGAAGTCGGAAAAACGCCTGGCCAAGCACCGGGGTAAGCACAGGGGCAGGATGCTCGGCTGGCCCGTGCCGGAGAAGGCTTTGCTGGCCGCGCCGGCGCCGCAGCCGTCGGGCGACCTTCGCATCTATTCCATCAACTACAAGGACGAAGCCGACGTCAACGTCTTCAATGCCGACGGCTCGTTCGACGTCAAAGCGCTCGCCGAGGTCAACCACATCTTCAAGTGCCGGCGCAGCGGCCTCGAACACGACATCGACACGCGCCTTGTGACGATCCTAGCGCAGATTTACGATCACTTTGGCGGCAAGCGCATCGAGCTGCTCTCGGGATACCGTTTCCAGCGCCGCACCACCAGCAATCACTTCCACGGCACCGCCGCGGACATTCGCATCCCCGGGGTCAACCCGCGCAAGATTCGCTCGTACGCCGAATCGCTCGACGCGGGCGGCATGGGCGTGGGCTGGTATCCGCGCGTGGGCTTCGTGCACGTCGATGTGAGGCCGCTACCGAGCTACCGCTGGATCGACTACTCGCGCTCGAATCCGGATGATCGCGGCCGGCAGCTTCCGCGCGGTTTCAAGCGCAAGAATCCGGAATCCTGAGCCGCGGCGCACCCTGCGCCCCCGCCTCGTTTCTTGATCTCTGGGCGCCACTCCCGTAGTTTGGGGCGGGGAAAGCCGGTGCTTTCCGAAGTACCATGTCCGCAAAACAGCTAGATCTTCTCGACGACAACGGCAAGGCGCCAGCGACGACAACCAAGCGCGGCAAGGGCGGCGGCGGGCGCGGCGGCAGCGGCGGCAACGGCGGCGGGCCATCCGAGCCGGCCGAGGCCTCGCTGGTCGAGGAAGCCCAGCGCCGCTATTTGAACTACGCCGTCAGCGTCATCACCGCGCGAGCGCTGCCCGACGTGCGCGACGGACTCAAGCCCGTGCAGCGGCGCATCCTGTACGCCTTGCACAACGATCTGCACCTCTATCCCGACGCCAAGTTCCGCAAGTGCGCGAACATCGTGGGTACGGTCCTCGGCAAGTACCACCCGCATGGCGACACCGCCTGCTACGAAGCCATGGTCCGCATGGCCCAAGATTTCTCGGTGCGCTACCTCTTGGTAGAGGGACACGGCAATTTCGGCTCGCTCGATGGCGACTCGCCCGCGGCCTACCGTTACACCGAGGCGCGCATGGCGCCGCTCGCGATGGAGCTGCTCGGGGAAATCAAGGAGGGCACGGTCGACTTTCGCCCCAACTACGACGGCACGGTGGAGGAGCCCATCGTGCTTCCGGCGCGTGTGCCCCAGCTTCTGGCCAACGGCTGTGCTGGCATCGCGGTCGGCATGGCGACCAACATTCCACCGCACAATCTGTCGGAGGTCTGCCAGGCCGCTATCGCGCTGCTCGATGATCCCAAGTTGGAAGGCAAGGATCTGCTCAAGTACATCAAGGGCCCGGACTTTCCCACCGGTGGGCTGTGCACCAACTCGAAGAAGGATCTGCGCGAGATCTACGAGACCGGGCAGGGGCCCATCCACCTGCGCGGCGAGTGGAAGACCGAGGAAGCCAAGCGTGGCGGCCCGCTCATCGTCCTGACCTCGATTCCCTACAACGTCAGCAAGGCTGACCTGGTGGAACGCATTGCCGAGGTCATCATCGGCAAGAAGCTGCCCATGCTGGTCGACGTGCGCGACGAATCGACCGGCGAGGTGCGCATCGTGCTCGAGCTCAAACCGGGCGCGGATCCGGCTCTGGTCATGGCGTACCTCTACAAGCACACGCCGCTCGCGCTGTCCTTCCACGTCAACATGACGTGCCTGGTGCCCACCCAGAACCGCGAGGTCGCGGGTCCCATGCGCCTCAATCTGCGCTCGATCTTGAGCGAGTTCCTGGATTTCCGCGAGGAGGTCGTCACCCGCCGTTTCGAGTTCGAGCTGGCCGCGCTCAAGAAGCGCATCCACATCCTGCAAGGCTTCGCGATCATCTTCGACGTCCTCGACGAAGCCATCCGCATCATTCGCAAGTCAGACGGCAAGGCCGACGCGGCC
>JADGRD010000501.1 GCA_017881285.1 Pseudomonadota bacterium
AAAGAACACATCCAAACCGGCGCACAGGGCCGGTGGCGAGTCGTTTGCAGCGTTTGCCAAACTTCATCGAGCGAAAACCCATAGATGTTCTGCAAGGCCACGGAGAAATCCGCCTCGGAGCTCGACGACGACACGGAGGCCCAAAGCCGGCGAAACTTTTTGACATCTACCGAATCGATCAAGTACGTCGTCACCGCACCCGCGGCGGCGTACCCGGCGGTGCTGGTGACATTGAACAATTGCTCTATCGTTGGGCTGGTGTTACCAGTATACAGCGCGACGTACGCAGGATTCGACTCGTAGGGAATCGTATCGTTGGATGCCACCCAATGGCTGTAAGGCTGGTTGGTCAGCTCGATGCCCGCAGGGTCACACGACAAGGCCACTGCGATCCCTTCTTCGAGAAACAACACGGAGGGGCCCCATCCACCGAGCGTGATCGTGTGCGTCAGCTCGTGTTCGTCGAAGGGCAACGAGCTGACGACGAAATCCTGGCCGGCGTTTCCACCTGCGGTCTCACCAAAGGTGCTGCGATCATGGTATTCGTTCGCGTCTCGCATCTTGAAATAGGTCACGCGCGGCAGGGTGGTTTCGTCGATGCCCAAGTAGTTGGCGAGCAGCGCTTGGTGCTGCTCGAGAGATTCCATCACCTCCGGACAGACGGTCCTATCGTCGGCGTGAAAGAGATAGTCGAAGTGCGAGGAATGATACGCGCTGCCTTTGAGCTCGAAGCCCGTGGGATGACAGGTGGTGAGGCCGAGTAACCCGAGAGCCGCCAATGCGCCAAGGGTGAAGTGGCGTGCACGCACGCGTGGGTCACGGCCGAAAAGCATATTCTACTCCAAGCATGACGGCGACGGTGGGGCGAAACCCGACGGGCAGTAGGTCACTTGGGATACCGCCAACGACCATCGAGGTTCCCTGTACCGCGAGCCGCAGGCGCAGGCGCCGCGCGATCTGCGCGGCCCATTCGGCAGTGACACCGAGGTCCAGCCCCATGGCATTGTCGATGGTGTCGGTCGCGAGATCGTGAAAGCCCACGAGCAGGCCCGAGCGCAGGATGCACCAGCGCCGCAGGCGAAGCTCGTATTTCGCCTGCGCACCAAACGTGAAGAGCGACGCCGTGCCGCCGGTATCGCTGGAGCGAAGCCTCACCTCGCGCAAATACACACCGTATTCGAAGAGCGGTCCAGGGAAAGTCGCATCGGCATGAAAGCTTGCGGAGGGATCGGTGCCCGTGCGCAAATGGGCCCGCACCTCGGTGGGGAGAAGGATCCCCGCACCGGCGCTCACTTGCCATGCGCGAGGATCACGCAGGGGCTCGCCGGACACATCGCCAGCAAGGGTCGCTGGCGAGCCAAGCCAGGACGCAACGAACGCTGCACCAAGGATGACGCACTCGTTGCAAGCTGTGGGCCGATGATGTCTGCGCAAGGCAAGCCCATCTTTGCAAACCTGGGTTCCATGCACCAGGGAACAAGTGTGGCGCCGTCCGAGAGGATTCGACGTCCCTCCTACGAGCTCATCGGCCTCTCAGGGGCACGTCGTGTTGAGGGCCGACGGCGCGAGCGTGGTCGTCACATTGGTCTGCAGGTACGACGGAGTAGACGTCGTGATGTTCGCCGCCACCACGCCCCCGGCGATGCGCGCATTGATGGTCGCCGCCGACTGATTCGCCCAGGTATCGCCCGCGGCCGAAAGGCCAAAGCTTTCGTCGACCAGGATGGGCTTGCCGGTCACGGTGTGCAAATTGGCCCAGGACGAATTGCCGGCGTTCGCGCTGGTGCCGGTGCCCGTCGTCCAAATCATATCGTAGCTCGTGCCCAGCGCAGTCATGGCGGTATTGATCCCGCCAATGTAGGAGCTCAATTGCGATGAGCTGATCCAGGTCGAGTAGTTCATGGCGACGACGGCGGGGGGATCGTTGCACTTGATCGCCAGGGCAATGTGCGCGGCGAGCTGGCCGAGTTGCGCGTACGAAAGACCCGACGACGAGCCTTCCACCGAGTATTGAATGAAGTCTCCTTCGAGCAGCCAGATGACCGGTTTCTTGTAGACGGCGTAGGTCTGTGCCGCGTACCACGCGTACGCCTTGACCATCAAATTGTCGGCACAGATCGTGCCCTGTGGACAGGCGGCGTTGTCGACTCCCAGAAGCAACGGTCCCATCGAGTTCGACAGATTGGGTCCGTTGGGATTCACGTTCCCGTCTTGGTAACCGTTGGCGTGTCCGTAGTACCCGATGATGTAGGCGTAGTAGGCGGGAACGGCCGTCAAGCTCGCAAAGCGATTGAGCCACCCGCCCGAGTCGAAGCCGCTAGAAGGGAAAGTGCCATCGGCCCGGATGTTGTAGCCAGCCCAGGTGGAGGCGAACTGTAGGTAGCTCGTTGGATTCCCGTTGACTCCCCAAGCGAACGAGCAGCCGAAGGGGTTCGCTGCCGGCGTCGTGCCTGTGCCGCAGGTGCTCGATGTGCCCGCATCGGCGGTAGAACCACCCGTGCCTGGCGAGCCCCCGGTTCCTACCGTGCCCCCTCCGCCACTCGTGCCACCCGTCCGAGCGCCGCCCGTGGCGGCACCCCCACTACCGCCCCGCGCCGAGGCGCCACCTGTTGCCTTGGCACCTCCGGTGGCGGTTCCACTGCCGCCGCTTCCCGACCCACCCGAGGCAGTGCCCCCACTCCCACCATTGCTGGCGCCACCGGATCCGCCGGTTGCGGTGCTGCCGCCGGTTGCCGCGGTTCCGCCCAGACCGCTCGTCCCGGCGCCGCCCCCGCTTCCTTTCGGCGCGACTGTGCTGGAAATCCCACCTGCGCCGCCTGACGCACCACCGCTGGTCCCCCCGGACTGCGCGCCACCAGCCGCACTACCGCCAGTGCTCGAAGACTGTTTTCCGCCGCCGCCGTCGCACGCGACGGTAGTCAGCAGAAACACAGTGATGGATAGACCCGCAAAGGACGGGAGATAGCGCATGGACTCCTCCGCTCTCTGTTCCTCAGTTGCGGACTGGGCAGAATTGGCTCAAGGTTTCTGGCACCCGGCGGGCTCATGTCGAAGCTGGGGTACCAAGCGGCAGCGCGCGCAACCACGCCCGGGCGTGCCCGCGATAGGCGTCCGGGCCGAGCCGGCAAAGCACCAGCGGCGCCGCGCTGGCAACTTGCTGCGCCAGCGCGATCTGTGCCTCGGCGCTGGCCGCCTCGCCCGCGGCCGCCTGGAAAACCGTGCGCTCGCGCGGCCCCGAGCCCCTGGCGTAAAGACCCGCCACGAGACGTGTGCTCCCCTCGTCGCGCGCCACCGGCTGGAGCGACCACATCGACTCGTCCGAGGAGATCTCCGGAAACACGATCACGCCTACCGGCGCGCTGGCCGCGGTGGCCGCGCCCAGTTGGCGAGCGAACTGCGTGGGTGAGAGCACCAGCCTCGCCCCCCAGGCCGACGCGGCCGCTTCCGGCGAGGCCAGCTCACCCGCATGCAGCAGGGCGGCCCGCCGGGGCAGCCCGCGGCCCAGCGCGGGAAAGCGCCGTTCGGTATCCTCGCGCACCGGCACGATGATGGGCACCCCGGTGGCCCGCAACGAACCACATTCGACCATCAGCCGATCGTTAGCCAGGAGAGCCGCCTGGCCCGAGGTCAGGACGTGCGCGAGCAGCGTCGTCTTGCCCGCCCGCTGGCCGCCGACGAGCAGCACGGCGCAGCCGCGAGTCACGAAGGCGGCCGCGTGCAGATCCAGCATCCCTGGCGCGGCCAGCGCGCCCAGCGTGGCCAGTTCGCGCACCACGCGCAGAAGCCCGATGCGCGCCACGCGGTCGTCGGGCCGCGCGACGATCTCGACTTCGGCGCCCTGCACCCGGTAGTAGCAGCCGTACTCACCATCCGCGACCACGGTGGTGCCGTCCGGCTCACTCCAGCCGGGGTAGGAAACCAGCGCGCTTTCGAGGCTGAAACACGGCACCGGCCGCGTGGCGGTTTGCATCTGCCGGGCGGCCAATTCCGCGAAGCGCTGCGCGCTCGCCACCAT
>JADGRD010000502.1 GCA_017881285.1 Pseudomonadota bacterium
GCGGGCGAGGTGGTCTGCCCAGGAGTCGGCACTGGGGTTGCCGTCCACGTCGACGAGGACGGCGATTTCGGGGCGTTTCCCGAGGGCGGCGTGCTGGTCGTCAGACGACCGTCGCCGAAATTCGTGCGGCTGATGGGCAAGGCCGCCGCCATCGTGGCGGACACGGGCAGCACCACGGGACACATGGCCTCCTTGGCTCGGGAATTCCGTATTCCGACCCTGCTCGGAACCCGCAAAGGCACGAAGGCTCTCCCGGCCGGGCAGATGGTCACCGTGGACGCCCTTGGCGGGTACGTCTACGCAGGCGCCGTCGAGGTGCCGCTGGCCGGTACGAGCCCGGAACCGCAGGCGCGGGGCAAGCTCGATGTGCGAACCCGCTGGCTGCTCCGCCGCGCGGCCGAGTGCATCGTGCCCCTGCGCCTCACCGATCCGCACGCGCCGGAATTCCGGGCGGAAAATTGCGCCACTCTGCACGACATCACCCGCTACGTGCATGAGCGCTCCTACGAGGAGATGTTCCGGATGGGCGAGTCGCTCGAGGACATTCGCTCCGCGGCCTACTACCTCGACGTCTTCCTCCCTATCGATCTCTACATCATCGACCTGGGCGGCGGCGTTTCCGCAGCCACGCGCGGAAACCGGATCAAGCCTGGCCAGATCAGCTCGGCGCCCCTGGCGGCCTTGCTCAAGGGCATGTTGCACCCGAAGATCCCGCGCTGGGGAGCGCGGCCGCTCGACCTCGGCGGTTTCGCTTCCGTCGTCCTCGAGCACGCGCTGTCGAGTCCCGAACAGGAGCGGACCTTCCGCGATCCAAGCTACGCGCTCATCTCCGATCGCTACCTGAACTACACGGCGCGCGTGGGCTACCATTTCAGCATCGTCGACGCCTACTGCGGCGACACCACGAACAAGAACTACATCCATCTGCTTTTTCGCGGCGGGGCGGCGGATTCGGTGCGCCGCGGACGCCGCGCGCGGGCCATCGCCGGGATTCTCAAGGAGTGGGGATTCTCGGTGGAAGTGGCGGGAGACTCCACCAACGGCAGAATTCACAAGATGCCGCGCGACGAGGCGGTCCGTCTGATCGATCACATCGGGCGTCTGCTGCAGTTCATGCGCCAGATGGACGTCGCCATGACCACCGAAGGAGCGGTCGAGGAGGTCAAGGACGCCTTCCTCAAGGAAGACTACGCGCTGGCAGGACTCGGTTCCGGGCTACCATCCCGATAGCGCTTGCCACCCGGTATCCGGCGTGCGAGTTTTTGCCCTGCACCATGCTGCGCCGTTATGTGACCTCATTGGTTTCTCGGCCGAAGACGGTCATCGTGGTCGTCTCGGTCATCACGCTGGTCTTGGGTTTCTTCCTCACCCGGCTCCAGGTTCTCTTGGACGTGGATTCGCAGATTCCGCCGGGGCATCCCTTCGTTGCGGTCGGCAAGCGTGTCGAAAAGCTGTTCGGCGGCAAGTACATGACGGTCATGGGTGTCTATCCGGCCGAGGGCACCGTCTATACGCCGAAGATCCTCGCCAAGGTGAAGCGAATCACCGAGGCGGTCGAGGTCCTGCCTGGGGTCAAGAAGGGCACCGTGCTGTCCTTGATGTCGAATCGCACGAAGGACATCCACAGCACCGAGGATGCCCTAGAGATCACGCCGCTCGCCGCGAAGGTTCCCGAGACGGAAGCGGAGATCGCCACGTTCCGCGCGCGCGTGAAGGCCAACTCGCTGCTCACCAGCCTCTTCGTCAGCGACGACGGTCGCGCCACCGCAGTCTTCGTGGATTTCGACGACTTCGAGAAGGCCGGCGGTAGCAAGGGGCTCTTTCTCAAACTGGATGCCATCGCGGCCGCCGAGCGCGAGCCCGGTCTCGAGATCCTCCCCGCTGGCACGGCGAGCATCCTCTACTGGTTGCTCGTCTACACGCGGCGCTTGTCCTTTCTCTTCGCGCTCGCGCTCGTGACGATCGCGTACTTGCTCTACCGGGCGTTCCGTACGTTGCAGGGGATGATCGTTCCCCTTCTGACCGCGATCATCTGCGTGATCTGGGCACTGGGGCTGATGGGGCTCATCGGCGCACCGATGGATCCATGGAACATGATGACGCCCATCCTACTCCTGGCAGTCGGGGCCGGGCATTCGGTGCAGATCCTCAAGCGCTATTACGAGGAATACAATCGCATCCGCGAGGCGCATCCCGACCTGTCGCCGGTCGAGCACAACCGTCAGGCCGTGATCGAAGCCACCGTCAAGGTCGGCCTGGTCATGCTCGCCGCCGGCACCATTGCGGCGCTCAGCTTCGCGTCGCTTGCCGCGTTCGGCCTGCCGTCGATCCAGAACTTCGGCCTGTGCGCGGCGTTTGGCATCGCGGCCGCGCTCACGGTCGAGATGACCTTCATCCCGGCGATGCGCGTGCTGCTTTCCCCACCCTCGCCACGGCAGACCGAGCGCGAGAAGCGGCAGGAGTATTTCGACCCCATCCTGGAGAAACTCGCGCAGGTCATCCGGAACAAACGAGAGCAACCCATGCTCTGGGTGTTCATCGCCATCATCGCCGTCGCGGTGGTCGGGATGACGCGGCTCCAGACCAACAACAGCCTGGGCGCGCAGTTCTTCGAGAGCAATGCGCCTATCCACGGCTTCCGCATGGCCGACTCTCGGCTGACCGGCACGCGGGTGATCCAGGTCCTGCTCGAGGGCAATGCGCCCGACGCCATCAAGAACCCCGAGGTCTTGCACCGCATGGACGAGCTGAGCGAATTCATCGCGCGGCAACCGCTTCCCATCGGCAAGCTCCAGTCCATCGTCGATCTTCTGAAATTGATGAACGCCGCGATGGAGAACACGGAGGCGGGCAAGCTTCCGGACACGGTCCAGGGCGTCGCGCAGTACCTGCTGCTCTACTCCATGGGTGGCAGCGAGGAGGACTTGAGCCGTCTCGTGGATCGCGATTTCCAGAACGCGGTGATCACCATCTTCCTCAAGACCGACGACTTTGCGGCCATGAAGGCCTTGACCGTCGCCACCACGGCCGAAGCCGAGCGACTGTTCGCCGGCCTGCCGGTCAAGGCGCGCGTCGGGGGGGGCGTGACCAACGCCATCGCGCTCAACGAGACCATGGTCAGGGGCAAGACCATCAATCTCATCCAGATCTCGGTCTTCGTCGTGGTCATCACGTCGATCCTCCTGCGCTCCCTGGCGGGAGGGTTCCTCGTACTCCTGCCGCTCGCCACCGCGGCCATGGTGAACCTGGGCCTGATGGGCTTGACGGGGATTCCGCTTTCCTTGGGAACCGCCGCCATCTCGGCGATGGCCATCGGCATCGGCGCGGACTACGCCGTCTACCTCCTCTTCCGCATCCGAGAGGAGTTCCAGCGCACGGGCGACCTGCGTGAGGCGACCGCACACGCGCTCACGACGTCCGGCAAGGCCATCGCCTACGTGGCAACCTCCGTGGGGGCCGGCTACTTGTGCCTGGTCTTCTCGCTCTTCAAGGTGCACGTCCTCCTGGGCGTGCTCGTGGCCCTGACCATGGTCGTGAGCAGCGGCGCGACGGTGGCCTTCCTGCCGGCCGTGCTCCTGCGACTGACGCCGCGGTTCCTCAAGCGCGGCTAGTTGTTTATGAGCAGGGCTTGAGGATCGTGAGATACCAGGGCGCGGGGTTGCGACAGGCGCCGCACTGGAGGGCCACGAGCCAGGTGCCGGTGGTGTCGATCCCGGAGAAAGCCTTCCCGCTGCTCGTCGTTAACGTCGAGAAGTCAACGCTGGTTCCAATGCTGATGGTGGCTGAATACATCTCGGTCGCGATGAGCTGGATGTCGAGGAACTTCGACTCCAGCTGGGTTGGAGTTTCCGTGTAGTGACCGACCAGGGCATAGGTGATGCTGGTCGGGTCAAAGATGCCGCCAAGCGCGGTCGTCGTCATCCCGCTCCAGTCGAGCGTGATGGCTGCCTGCCCCGCGGGAATCCCGGTCGGCTTGAGGTTGTGGAGATTCGCGTTGTAGGTCAACG
>JADGRD010000042.1 GCA_017881285.1 Pseudomonadota bacterium
TCCGGCAAGTAGAAGGTAGCGCCTAGCGCGCTCTCTTCCCAAGAGCCCGGGGACTTCGCAAGAGGCCCCGGGTTTCTTTTTGCAACCACAGAGAGCGCGGAGGGGGAGGCGAGCACAGCGCGGGCTTCGCCCGCAACCCAAGGCTTCAGGCTCCAGGCTCCAGGCTCCAGGCTCCAGGCTTCAGATTCTCTGGTCGAGAGCGGCGATCAGCTTCTCCGAACCCTTTCTTGCTCCGAAATCTCTGTGCTCTCTGCGCACTCTGTGGTGAAAAAGGTAGCTACGGCCGCGTGCCGCGGCCGATGCCGAAGTAGGCCAGCCCGGCCTTGCGCACCTCGGCCGGCGCCCAGATGTTGCGGCCGTCGAACACGGCCTGGCCGCGCATGAGACTGGCCAGGCGTTCGAAGTTCGGCCGCCGGTACTCGCGCCACTCGGTGACCACGGCCAGCGCGTCGGCGCCCTCGGCGCAGGCGTAGCTCGATTCGACGAACCGCACGCGCTCGCCGAGCACCTTCCGCGCGGCGGGAATGGCGACCGGATCCGTGGCCACGACCTCGGCCCCGCCCGCGAGCAGCGCCTCCACCAGGACCAGCGCCGGCGCCTCACGCATGTCGTCGGTGCCGGGCTTGAACGCCAGTCCCCATATGGCGATCCGCTTGCCGGCGAGGCCGCCCTGGAAATAGCGGCGGATGTCTTCGGCCAACCGGTGCTTCTGCCGCTCATTGACGGCCACCACGGCCTCGAGAACCTGCAAGGGAACGCCCGCCTGCTTGCCGGTGTTGATGGCCGCGCGCAGATCCTTGGGGAAACAACTGCCGCCAAAACCCACGCCGGCGTAGAGGAATTTGGTGCCGATGCGCGCGTCCGAGCCCAAGCCCTTGCGTACGCACTCGATGTCGGCGCCCACGGCGTCGCACAGGTTGGCCAAGTCGTTCATGAACGAGATGCGCGTCGCCAGCATGGAGTTGGCGGCGTACTTGGTCAGCTCGGCCGAGCGGCGATCCATGACCAACATGCGATCGCTCGAGCGCGTAAACGGCGCGTAGAGCGCCTGCAAGGTGGCGATGGCGCGCGGGTCGCTCGAACCCACGATGATCCGGTCGGGCTTCAGAAAGTCGTTGACCGCGTCGCCCTCCTTGAGGAATTCGGGGTTCGAGACCACGGCGAAACCGTGGTGGGCGTGCCGGCGGACGATCTCCTCGATCTGGTCGCCGGTGCCCACCGGCACGGTGGATTTGGTCACGATGGCGGCCCAGCCGGTGAGCGCCTGTGCGACGGTCTCGGCGGCCCGGAAGATGTAGCCGAGGTCCGCCGATCCATCGGGCAGCGGCGGCGTCCCCACGGCCAGGATCACCACCTCGGCCCCTCCGGCGGACGCGGCCACGTCGGTGGCGAAGGTCAAGCGTCCTTCCTCGACGTTGCGGCCGATGAGCTTGTCCAGCCCCGGTTCGTAGATGGGGATCTCGCCGCGCCGGAGTATGGCGATCTTCTGCTCGTCGATGTCCGCGCACACCACGTCGTTGCCCATGTCGGCAAAGCCGGCCCCCGCGACAAGGCCGACATATCCGGTTCCGATGACCGCGATTCGCATGTTCGGGGGCAAAACCTAGCACGCGGCACGCCATTTCGTAACACCGCCGCCGAATGCGGTACACTGTCCCCGAGTAGGCCCCATGCTGGACATCGGTCAGATCGAGAAGCTCCTCGCCGAGACCGGACGCGGGCTGGCCTCGGTGTTCGAGGTTATTCCGGACATGGTGTTCATCGTGGATGCCGAGGAGAACGTGCTCTTCGTCAACCAGGTGGCGGCGCGGGCCCTGGGCAGGAACCCCGCCGACCTGGTGGGCCGCAAGCAGAGCGAGATCTTCGTCCCGGCCCTCGCCGCCCGTCACAGCCAGGCCATCCAGCAGGTTTTTCGTACCGGCGAAATCCTGATGACCGAGAATCAGCAGGATCTGCACCAGCGCCCGGTGTGGATCGACACGCGCCTGGTTCCGTTTCGCGATCCCGCGGGAGCCATCGTCGCGGTGGTGGGCATCGTCCGTGACGTCACTGTGCGCCGGCACGCCCAGGAGTCTCTGGCGCTACGGGAAGCCTTCTTGCGCGGCATGCTCGACAACTTTCCTCACATGGTCTGGTTCAAGAACACCCAGGGGAAGTTCTTGGTCGTCAACCAGCCCTTCGCGGACGCCGCCGGCAAGGCCAACCCCTCCGACCTGGTCGGGCTCGACGATTTCGCGGTTTGGCCGCACGACCTGGCCAAGGGCTACGTGGCCGACGACGAGGAAGTCATGCGGACGAGACAGCAAAAGCAGGTGGAGGAGCAGATCTGCGATCATGGCGAATTCCGCTGGGTCGAAACCTTCAAATCGCCAGTTCTCGACGCCAGCGGGAAGGTAATCGGGACCACCGGCCTGGGACACGACATCACCCAACGCCGGCACCTTCAGGAAGAGCAGCGCCGGTCGCGCGAGCAACTGCGCGCGCTGGCCGCCCACGTTGAATCCGTGCGCGAGCAGGAGCGCGTGCGCATCGCTCGGGAGATCCACGACGAGCTCGGCCAGTCGCTCACCTGCATGGGCATGGACCTGGCTTTCCTCGACAAGCAGATCGATCCACAGAACCAGGAGGCGGCGGCCCGGGTGGCGGCGCTGGTCGAGCTGGTCAAGGACACCATCCGTTGCGTGCGCCGCATCTCCTCCGAGCTGCGCCCGAGCATCCTCGACGATTTGGGCCTGGGTGCGGCCATCGAATGGTTGGCCCACGACGTGGAGGCGCGCACACAGATGACCTGCACGGTGGAGGTGCCGGAGGACATCTCGCTGCCGTTCGACCTGGCGACGCCCCTTTTCCGGATCTGTCAGGAGGCGCTGACCAATGTCACCCGCCACGCCCAGGCGACCACGGTGAGCATTCAACTCGAATGCCAGGACGCGCAGATCTCGCTCGTGGTCAAGGACAACGGCCGCGGCATCACCGACGAGGAGATCCAGCGCCATGGTTCCCTGGGGCTGCTTGGCATGAAGGAACGCGTCGCGCTGCTCGGCGGCACCCTCGAGGTCAAGGGCCGGCCTGGCGAGGGCACCACCCTCGCCATCCGCATGCCGTTACACTCGTGATGGGAACCCTCGTCTACTACCTCCGAGATTCTTCGCGTGGCGCGACGATTTCTTCAGCGGTCGTGTCATGAGGCTTCAGGCTTCAGGCTTCAGGCTATAGTGCAGGCGCGTGAGTCGAGATCCAGCAAAGCTCAAGGTCTTCGCCATGGCAGGCGATCGGGTCGACCGTGTCTAGCGCGACCGCTCGTTTTCCGTCCGAGGAGCGCTTCGGGTTGCAAGCACAGATCCGGCGGGCAGCCGTCTCGGTCCCGACGAGAGAACCTGAAGCCTGGAGCCTGAAGCCTTGGGTTGCGGGCGCTGATCGCCGCTCTCGACCAGACAACCTGAAGCCTGGAGCCTGGAGCCTGGGGTTGCGGGCGAAGCCCGCGCTATGAGGGTTTCGCGACGATCTGCCCCAGAAGAAATCGTGCGTCCACGCCAACTTTGACCATGCGGTGCGGACAGTGCGGATGGATGCTGCGCTCAACCCGGCAGGACGGTGCGCAGGATCGCGACCGCGACCATGCCGATCCCGGCCAGGCACAGGAAGAAGCCAGCGGCCCCCAGGCGAAACCAAGGGAGAACTTGCCTTCGCCCGCGCTCGTCGAGCTCGCGGTGGCGCGAAACCGGAGACCACAGCCAGCCGCGCGTGTCTGCCCCCAGGCGGACGAGGGCATCACGCAGGGCCAGGTGGTAGACGATGCCGGCACCACCGCCGCCGACCAGCCCGGCCAGGGTCAGGAGGGCCCCAGCCATGATCTGCAGCTCGATTGCCGGCAGCGCGAGGAGCAGCAGGTAGAGAAGCAGCGCGCCAGCTACGGTCGCTTCAAACATCGTCGGCGGGTGGGATTGCGCTCACGCGGGCGGGCCATGCCACCTGCGGCAACCGAGGTGCGGAGGCCTGGGCGCTGGCGGGCGATGCCCCGGAGCGGCCGCCGCCGGGTGGGGGCGTGATGAGGAAGAAGCGGACGAAAGCGAAGCCGAGGAGGACGGCAAGGACGAGCAGGGCGACGAGCCAGAAGCCACGATAGGAACGTGGTGCCGCCGCTACCCCACCACTGGGCCTCGGTACGTGGAAACGAGGGAACGCGAAGGGCGAGCGGGCCGGCCGGCCAGCGGGCGGCGGCCTGGGGACGGCCACGGGAGCGGGAAGCGGAACCGCTTTCGCCAACGCCTCGGAGGAATGGCTCGGCGCCGCGGCCAACTGCCCCGACGAACGGCCCGGCGCCGCGGCGACTGGCCCCGACGGGCGGTTGCTCAACGCCGGCAGTTGCGCCGAGGGTCGGCTGGCGGCGGTGGGCAGCGATCCCGACGGACGCGCTGGCGGTGTGGCCACGTTCTCGATGTCCGAGTCGTCGCCGACGCTGATGGAAGCGCCTGGCTCGACGAGGGAGTTCGCCTCGTCACCCGGCGCGCCGCCGTGGCCCGGCGCCGCGTGCGCGCCACGCGCATGCAGGGGGTCGCGCTTGTCGGTCAGCCAATGCTCCGCATCGGGACCCATGATCTCGCGCAGCTCGGCGGCCAGCTCGGGCGCCGAGTAGAGCAAGCGATGGGCGATCGCCACCTGCCGGAGCGCGTGCGCGAAGGTCTCGGCGTCGGCGTAGCGGGCGTTGGGATCGATGGCCAGGGCCTTGTCGAGCACGCCCTGTAGCTCGGCGGGCAGTCCCGGACACTTGCTCGCGAGCGGCGGCACCGCTTGCGCGTAGATTTTGTCGGGCGGCGTGTTGAGATCGCCGGTGTAGATGCGCTCGCCGATGATGGTTTCGTAGATGCTCACGCCCAGCGAGAACAGGTCGCTGCGCGCGTCGATGGGCTGGTTGCGCGCCATCTCGGGCGACATGTACCCGACCTTGCCGCGCACCTGATAGAAGACCGACGAGTAGGTTACCGCCTTGGTGATGCCGAAGTCGGACAGCTTTACCTCGCCCTCGCCTGAGCACAAAATGTTCGACGGCGACAGGTCGCGGTGGATGATGCGGAGGGGCTCGCCCGTCGGCGAACGCCGGGTATGGGCGTACGCGAGCCCGGCCAGGATCTCCAGCGCGACGTGCAGGATGGCTTGCGGCGACATGGGTTTGCGCCGGCGCGCGCGCCAGGCGATGGTGCGCAGGTCCGCGCCGCGCACGTATTCCATGACGATGAACAGCCGCTCGTTGGCGTTGACCAGATCGAAGGTGCGGACGATGTTCTGGTGGTCTAGCGTCGCGGTGATCTTGGCCTCGCGGAAGAAGAGGTCGCGAAACTCTGGCCGGCTGGTGAATTCGGGAAGGAGCTGCTTGAGCACGACCTCCTTCTCGAAGCCGCCCGGGCCGATCTTCTTGCCCACGTAAATCGCACCCATGCCCCCTTCTGCGAGGTATCGCTCGATGCGATACTTCCTCGACGGAACTTGGGCGACCATCCCCTCAACACTAAGCTGCCTTCGCACTAGACGCAACGCCGGCACCCTCGATGCCATCCCCACTGCACAGCCTGCTCGACCTGCGGTTCGCTGCCGAGCAAGCGGCACGTCTCAATCTCGAAGACGCGATCGCCGCGCGGGTCAACGAGGATGAGGAGCAGGCGCGCCTCGTCGAGTGTTGGCGTCTCGCCAGGGCCAAGCTGCTCCGGGAGGAAAGTCGTGGGGAGCACGCGCCCAAGAACGCGGCGCAGGCCCAGACGCGCGAGCGCTACCGGGAACGCCTGGAGGAGGAAGCAACGGGGGCTGCTTTGTCCGCAGAGGAGCATCTCGAGGGCGCGCTGGCCAGCGCCCGCCGCGCCGAGAGCGAAGCACGGGCGGCCTACGAGGCGGCGCGCGTGGCGCTCGAAGCGGCGGCGAAGCTCCAGGAGCGCGCGGACGCCGAGGCGGCGAAATTGGTGAAACGTCGGGACGAGGAGGCGGCCGGCGATCACGCCGCCGCCGCGTTTGTCAGAAATCGAAACCGTCCTTGAGGTACCGCGCGTCTACGAACAGCGACAATTCCAGGGGCTGGCCGTAGAGGTAGCGGTAGCGCGCGTAGATGCCGAGCACGCGCTTGATGTATTCGCGGGCCTGGTCGTAGGTGACCAGCTCGACGAATTCGTCGAGCGGCCGACCACGCCACTGGTCGCACCAGCGCATCATGGCGCGCGCGCCGGCGTTGTAGGCGCCGGCGGCGAGAGCCTCCTGACCGCCGAAACGGCGGAGCAATCCGCCCAGGTAAGCGGCGCCGAGGCGAATGTTGGTGTCGGGATCGAAAAGCTCGTCGGGGAAGGTCGTCAGGCCGAGGTGCTTGGCCACCTCGGCGCTGGTGCTCGGGATGAGTTGCAGCAGGCCGCGCGCATCCGCCGGCGAAACCGCGAAGGGATAGTAGGTCGATTCCTTGCGCATGATCGCGTAGACGAAGAGGTCGGGCGCGCCGGCCGCCTGGCCGTGGTGCTCGACCGCGCGGGCAAAGGCGCGCGGATAGAAGGCCTCCCAGAAAAGACGCGTGTCACCGAGCACGGCCTCGCCGGTGGCTTCCGCCAGCTTGTACGCCCGGTGAAAGGCGAGCAGGCGCGGGTAGACGGAGAGCAGGAAGGGCCGGGCAGCGGCCTTGCCCTGGTGCTTGATGATGCCGGGCTCGCCGCGCTCGAGCTCGAGGCCGGCTTCGACCTCGAGGCCGACGCCTTCGAGCTCGAGGGCACGGCTGACCACGGGATCGCGCAGAGGCGCGGGCGGCAAGCCCCGGCTCGGCAGGGCCCAAGCGGGCAGCGGCTCACCTAGCTCGCGCAGCCGCGCCCGCGCCAGCAAGGCGTAGTAGTGGAACGGCGCGCGGGCCGCGCACTCGTGGAGCAGGCGGCGCGTCTCGCTCGCTTGCCCGGCTTGCGCCAGGATGCGCGCCCGCCAGTACAGTGCGCGCAGGCTGGCGTCCTCGCCACCGCGCCGGGCGACCTGTTCGTAGTTGGCCAGCGCGGCGAGGGCCGGCGCGGACTCGCCGAGCAGATAGTGCGCCAGGGCGAGGTACCAGGCGGCGTCGTCGGCGAATCCGCTCTTCGGGTAGCGCGCGAGGGTTTCGCGCAGATCGGGCAGGGCCGCGCGGAAGTGGCCGCGATTGATCTCCAGCCAGCCGGCGCGAAATTGCGCCTCGGCGGCCCAGCTGGCGCTGGGGTACTTGGCGACGACCATGCGGTAGCTCGCGATGGCCTCGTCGTCGCGGTCGATGCGCGAGAGGGCGCGCGCACCGTGGAACACGGCGAAGGCGGCCTTCTCGCCGGAGAGCTTCGGCGCCACGGCCAGGAGGAGTTGGGCGGCGCCGGCGTAGTCGTGCCGGGCGTGGTACTTCGCCATGCCCATGGCCAGGTCACGCTGGACCGCCAACTCCGGCGGCAGCGCCGGCGGCAAGAGCAGGAGCTCGTCGTAGGCCTCCTGCCAATGGTGGCCCTTCGACAGGGTGGCCGCGCGCTGCAGGCGCTCCTGCGGCGAAGGTTCGCTGCGCCCTGGCTCGCCCGGCGACGTGGGAGCCAGCCGCGCGGCCCACTGGCCCGCCTCGCTGGCGAGCGGGTGCGCGGGAAAATCCACATGGATCTGCATGAAGGTGCGCGCGGCCGTCGCGGCCGCGTTGCCCCCCTTGCCGCGCGCTGCCTCGGCCTGCATCTCGGCGATCCGGAATCTTGCGACCGCCGCATCGCCCCCCGTGCCGCTCGCGAGCTTCTGGTAGGCGGCCCCGGCCTCCTGCCGCTTGCCCTCCATCCACAGGCAGTCGGCTACCCGCCAGGGCGCCAGGGCCGCGAAACGCGAATCGCGCGCCTTCGCCAACCCGGCGAAGGCCGCCTGCGCCTGGCCGTAGTCGCCGGCATAGAACTGACTTTCGCCCAGAAAATAGAGGTAGTAGTCCCGGTTCTTGGGCAGCGCCTGGCCGAGCGAAGACAGCGCGCGCGCGGCTTTCGCATAGTCGCCGGCGCGAAACGCGGCCACGGCGTCCGCGAATTCCGCCGCGCCCACGCGCGGCTTGGCGGAAAGCGAAGCCGCAAGGAAGAGCAAGGCCAGCGGAGCGGCGGACATGGCCCGGCGACTATAGCCGCGACAGACAGAAAAGACGAAACCGCACCCGCAACTTATGCCGGGCCCTGACCGATAACGGAATTGGCCACCCAATGCGGGCATTGATAACCCGGCGGGAAGGTGGCAAAAGCAACTCACCACGGCGAGGAGGCCAAGCAACCATGGGTAGCGTCAACAAAGTCATTTTGGTCGGAAATCTCGGGGCGGATCCCGAGCTGAAGTACACCCCGAGCAACCGGCCGGTGTGTAACCTGAGGGTCGCCACCAACGAGGTGTGGAAGGACAAGGGCGGGCAGAAGCAGGAACGCACGGAATGGCACCGGGTGAACGTGTGGGGCGAACAGGCCGAGCACTGCTCGAAGTACCTGGCCAAGGGCCGCATGGTCTACGTCGAGGGCCGCTTGCAGACGCGCTCGTGGGACGACAAGGAAGGCAAGAAGCGCTACAGCACCGAGGTGGTCGCGGATCGTGTGGTGTTCCTGGGCGGCCAGGGGCCAGGCGCCGAGGGCAGCACGGGTGGTGGCCACGGCAAGCGCGCCTGGGGCGAAGAGGTACCGGCACCGGCGGCTGCCGATGCACCCTCCGGGCCGCCGCCGAGCGACGACGATATTCCTTTCTAGCTTCGCGGATTTTTCACCACTGAGAGCGCAGAGAGCGCCGAGGGGGGAATAAACCACCAAGGGTTCGGATCGAGATCCGGAACCCTTCATTCCGCCCAAGACTTTTCGGCAGCGCCCGCTCCCGAGAAGCCAACGTCACCTGTCCCCCCAAAGCCTCTGCGCCCTCTGTGGTGAAATGAATTCCGGAAGCTCCTGCAGGGCTGGGCGAGCGAGTGACCGCGTAGTGGACTATCATCGCCTGATGCGAAGAAGGATTTGCGCGCTGCTGGCTGTTTGCGGCGTACTCTCGATCGCGCACCCGGGAGCGGCGGGTGAGGACAGTGCGCGGCCGCGCAAGGCCGAACCGGTCTTCCCACGGTTCTTGCGGCCGTTGCCCGGCGAGCCCGCGGCCGCGCCGGGCAAGGCCGGCTCCGCGCTGGGCCGCAGCTTGCTGCTGACCTTCGACGACGGGCCGGATCTGGTGGGAACGTCACTCATTCTCGACGAGCTCACCCGGCGAGGCGTGAAGGCCGTGTTCTTCGTCAACGGGCACCACATCGTGCGCGATCGGCCCGAGGATCTGGCGCGCCGCGACCTCCTGCGCAAGCTAGCCACGCATGGCCACCTGGTCGGCAATCACACCATGAACCACAAGAACCTGTGCCAGGAGCGCGAGGCCATCGCCAGCGAGATCGACGGGGCAGCGGAGATCATCGCCTACGCGACCTCGGTCAGGCCGTTGCTCTTCCGCTCGCCCTATGGCGCCCGCTGCCGGGAGCTCGACCGCGCGCTGGCCGAGCGGGAGGTGATCCAGGTCGGCTGGAACATGGATCCGCAGGAATGGCGCGGCGAGGACGAGGATGCCATCGTCAAGTACACCACGGGGGCTCTCCGCCGCGCCCAGGGCCCCGTCATCCTGCTCCTGCACGACAAGAATGTCTTGGGGGTGCGGGCGCTCGCTCGCATCCTGGATTGCGTCGACGGGGAAAACGCCCGCGCGACACGCGAGGGGGGCAAGCCCATTCGCCTGGTCGACTACCGCGTGCTCTTGCCCGCGCCGGAGCTGCCGGAAACCGGGCTCGAGCACTGGGCTCGCTTGACTCTCCATTCGCTGGGCGCACTGGCCGATCTCGCCGCATTTAGGTAGGGTGGATTCCGCACGAGGCGCGCATGGGCACGACCATTCTCATTGTCGATGACGAGAAGAACATCCGGCGGACCGTGCGCATGGTGCTCGAGGGCGAGGGCTACTCGATCGAGGAGGCGTCGAGCGGCGAGGAGGCGCTGGCCAGGCTGCCCGACATCGCGCCCGATGTGCTCCTGCTCGACGTGCAGTTGCCTGGGATCTCTGGGCACGAGGTGCTGGAATCCCTGCGCAAGGCGCGCCCGCCCGAGGACGAGGGCGCGGCCAAGCAGCCGGCCCCGCCCGAGCCTGTGGTGATCATGATCTCCGGCCACGGCACCCTGGCCGACGCCGTGCGGGCGACCAAGGCGGGCGCCTATGATTTCCTGGAAAAGCCCCTCGACCGCGAGCGCCTGATGGTGACCCTGCGCAACGCCCTCGAACGGCGGGCCATGGCGCGCGAGGTGGCTGGCCTGCGCGCGCTCCACGAGGGACGCTTCGAGATGGTCGGGCAGAGCCCGGCCATGGCCGCGCTCTACGCCCAGATTGCCAAGGTCGCGCCGACCCGTACCCGCGTGCTCATCACCGGCGAGTCGGGGACGGGCAAGGAGCTCGTGGCGCGCGCCATCCACCGCGAGAGCTCCTTGCGTGAGCGGCCCTTCATCAAGGTGAACTGCGCTGCCATTCCCCCCGAGCTCATCGAATCGGAGCTCTTCGGGCACGAGCGAGGGGCGTTCACCGGCGCGGCCGCGCGCAAGAAGGGCTTGTTCGAGTTGGCCGACGGCGGCACCATCTTCCTCGACGAGATCGGCGACATGAGTCTGTCCGCGCAGGCCAAGGTGCTGCGCGTGCTTCAGTCGGGCGAGCTCTCGCGCGTGGGCAGCGAGACCACCCTCAAGGTCGAAGTGCGCGTGCTCGCGGCCACCAACCGCGACCTGCAGGTAGCGGTTGGAAATGGCCAGTTCCGCGAGGATCTCTTCTTTCGCCTGGCCGTGGTGCCCTTGCGCGTGCCGCCGCTGCGCGAGCGGGCGGCCGACATTCCGCTGCTCTGCAAGGCCTTCGCGGCGCAGATCGCCCGCGAGAATGGGCTCCACGAGAAGGAATTCGCGCCCGAGGCCATCGAGATCCTTGCGGCCTACACCTGGCCGGGGAACGTGCGCGAGCTGCGCAACGTGGTCGAGCGGCTGGTCATTCTCTGCGAGGGCGCGGTAGGCGCTGGCGATCTGCCCGAGGAGATCGTTGCGGAGGTGGCGCGGCGTGGTCGACCGGTCCGCAACCTGGGGGCGCTGGCCTTGCCACCGGAGGCGGCGAATCTCTCCCTGCGCGAATTACGCGATCTGGTGGAACGCCAGGTGGTACGCGCCAAGCTCGAGGAGAACGACTGGAACATTTCGCGAACCGCGCAGGTCCTGGGGCTGGAACGCACCAACCTGCACAAGAAGATGCGCGCTCTCGGCATCGCCCGCGACGATCGCTGAATACCACCTCCTTCATCGACACATTGCCATCGTCGTGGCCGTGGCCGCGGCCGACCACGACCACCCTTCGTTGCCCGGCAGGGCGAGAGACTTCGTCGTGGGCTACCGCGGCGTCGTCGCGGCGGCCAAAGGATCAGGGACGCACGCCTAGGCTTCGCAAGAGGCCGACTTCGTGCTACCGATCATGTATGCCCGAAAGAAAGGCACGCGCCCGCGCGGCGGTACACGCCGCCAGCCAGAAGATCGAGAAGATGCTCAAGGATAGCCCCGCCTATCGCAAGGTGGAAGATGGGCTCTACGCCGTCAAGCAAGGCAGCTCGATGATCATGATCAAGGTGCATCCGTGGAAGGATCGCGCGGTCATTCGCCTGGTGGCGCAGCTCGTGAAGGGCGTGACCATGGAGTGCATGCTGGCGGTGGAGCTCTTGGGGCTCAACGCGGTCCTACGCTTCGGCGCGTTCGCCTTCGTGCCCGAGGGCCAGGCCGTCATCCTGTGCCACACGCTGGTCGACCGTGACCTCGGCGACCGCGAGGAATTCACGGAAACCATCCGCGACTTTGCGTTCGTGGCCGACGAATACGACGATCGCATCGCCGCCCGCTATGGCGGTCAGACCATGGAGGACCTGATGGAAGAAAGCGTCCTCGCGCACATGCGCCAGGCCGGCGGACCCGACCCGGCTGACCGCCCTTAGACCTGGCCGCCGGCGATGCCGAAGACCTGACGGTAGAATTCCAGCTCCGCGGTGAGCGCGGCGCGGATGGACTCCTTCCGTCGGAATCCGTGCTGCTCGTCGGGAAAGAGCCGCAGGGGTGCGGCCAGGCCGCGCTGCCGGAGGGCAGCGGCCATGGCCTCGGCCTGCGCCTTGGGCACCACCCGATCTTGCTCGCCGTGAAAGAAGATCACTGGGCAGGACAGGGCGGACGCGGCGAAGAGCGGCGAGCGGGCGCGGAAGAGGTCGCGGCAGGCCGGGTAGGGCCCGACCAGGGAATCGAGGTAGCGGCTTTCGAACTTGTGGGTATCCATGGCCAGGGCCGCCAGGTCGCACACGCCGTAGTAGCTCGCGCCCGCCGCGAAGACGTCGTGAAAGGCGAGCGCGCAGAGCACCGTGAAACCGCCAGCGCTCGACCCTCGAATGGCCATGCGCCCGCCGTCGACCAGTCCGGCCTCGGCCAGCGCGGACGCCCCCGCGACGCAATCCTCGACATCGGCGACACCCCACTGTCCGTCGAGCAGCTTGCGATAGGCACGGCCGTAACCGGTCGAGCCGCGGTAGTTGACGTCCAGCACCGCGAAGCCGCGGCTGGTCCAGAACTGGATGCCGAGGTTGAGCGCGCTGGAGGTCGAGGCCGTTGGGCCGCCGTGGCAGATCACGAGCAGCGGCGGCCGTTCGTTGACATGGGAACCCTGAGAGGGTTCCCAACCCCTCCCGCGATGGTTCGCCGCC
>JADGRD010000503.1 GCA_017881285.1 Pseudomonadota bacterium
AAAGCCGATGGGCACCGCCAGCACGCCCATCGGTAGGGGAATGGCGCCGAAGAGCGAAATGATGAGGACCACACAGGCGCTGAAGAAAAGGCCCTTGCTGCCCGCCCAGAGGATTTCACCGATGAAGAGGTCGGTGACGGTGACCGGGGCGGCGACCATTCCGTCGTAGGCTTTCTGGAATTCCAGGCGCACGAAGGTGCCGAAGGTGCACTCGTAGGACGCCGTGAACATGGCGGAGGTCACGGGCAGCGCGGTGGCGAGAAAGACGAGATAGGGGAGGCTATCCATCGTGGCGATGTACCGGCCGAGGCCGAGCCCGATCCCGACCAGGAAGATCACGGGTTCGAGGAAGGGTGGCAACCCGTTGCTGACCAGGTTGCGCGTGTAGACGCGCATGTGGCGGAACCAGACGCTGTACAGGCGCGCCGCGAGCCGTGGCGGACGAATGTCACTGGCGGGCATCGAGTCTCCGGCCGGTCGCCTTGAGGAAAACGTCTTCGAGGGTGCTCGGGCGCAGGTGGTGGTCGCCAGGCGGCAGCTCGTCGGCCACCGCCTTCAAGACGGCGTAGTCGGCGGCGTAGACGCGCACCGATTCGTCCGATGGTTCGATGCGGGCGGTCCCCGCCGGCAGGCGTGCGAGGACTTGCGGCGCCAACTTCACGTCGGTCAGCTCCAGTACGTACGGTTCGATGTGGCTGCCGAGAAGCAGCTTGGGGTTGCCACGCACGACCGCCTTGCCATTTTCGATGATGAGGACGTCGTCGCAGAGCTGGAACGCCTCCTCCATGTAGTGCGTGGTCAACATGATGGTGAGTCCGCCGCGCTTGAGCTGGCGCAGCTTGTCCCAGATGGTGTGGCGGACTTGCGGATCGAGACCGGTGGTGGGCTCGTCGAGGATGAGCAGGCGCGGCTCGTTGAGCAGGGCCCGCACGATGACCAAGCGGCGTTTCATGCCGCCCGACAGCTCACGGATGCTGGCGTTGGCCTTCTCGCGCAACTCCATGAACTCGAGCAGCTCGGCGATTCGCGACTCGGCTCGCTTGGCGGGGATGCCGTAGAGCCGGGCGAAGACGCCCAGATTTTGGCGGACGTTCAGTTCCTCGTCCAGGTTGTCGTCCTGGGGAACCACGCCGGAGCGGCACTTGATCTCCAGCTCGTCGCGCTCGGGATCGAAGCCGAACACCGAGATGGTTCCACGCGGCGTCGGATCGCGCTCGGCCTTGCGATAGAGGAGCCGCATGATGGTGCTCTTGCCCGCGCCATTGCGGCCGAGCAAGCCAAAGCACGTCGACGGCGCCACGTCGAAGCTGATCCCGTCGACGGCTTTCACGTCGCGGTAGGATTTGTGGACCTTGTCGAAGACGATGACGGCGTCGGCCACGGCTCGGTAGAGTTAGCACAACCTGGACGTAAAGGCCTGCTCAAGATGGCGGAGGGATCGGATGCGGGCGTTGCAACGGACGCGGTTCCGTCCGTTCCTGTTCCAATCAGGGGCTCGCTCGACAAAGAGGTCATCAGACGAGTGATCCGCAAGCACATCAGTCCTGTGAAGATCTGCTACGAGCGAAAGCTCGTTGTCCAGCCGGGTCTCGAAGGGCTTCGCCAGTGCACGCACTTGGCCTCGACGACCAACGGTGCGACCTGGCGCTTGCGCTGCATGTGGTTCACGAGACCATCTCGCCAGCCGCGACCATGACGGCGCTTGCCCGATGTTTGAATCCCGGCGGCCAACTCCTGCTCGTAGAACCGCCGGGCCATTGCTCGCCCGAGATTTTCAAGACAGAGGTCGCCGCTGCCGAAGGCGACGGGCTGGTCCGAATCGCGCATCCGCGGTCCGAGGGCCGCAAACGCCTTGCCCTCTGGAAGTGAGCCACGGGGCGTGGTCGATCATCGGGCGCTGGACAGAGCGGATAGCACCAACAACAGCCACACGCATTTCATGCCCAGCCGGATCGCGAGTGTTCCCAATTTGCGCATGTCCCACCATCGTGCAATCGGCGTGCCTGTCACTTGGCCACGCAAGCACGGGACTGAAGGGGCGGTTTGGCGCACGGTGGGGCAAGTGGTGGTGGATTCCTGACAGGTTCCGCACTCCTGTCCACCCCTGTCCCTCGCCACCTGGTCATCCGAGCGCAGTTGGGCGGCCGATCCTGGGCGGCAGGTGAGGCCCAAATCGTGCTCGCGCGTGGACACGCCTACCTTGGGCACGCGGTCAGCTTCGCGGCGGCCAAGGTCGGCGGTCACGGCCAGACCGAGCCGCAAGTCATCTCCACCGTCGGGAAACAGAGGGCGCAGATGGCAACCTGGCGAACCACATCCGTTTCCTGGACGTGACCAGGCTGTATGCGATTGACCACCGGCACTTGCACCGACGTTGGAGTCAGCTCAGGAGCCAGCGCATGATGAAGACTGCGGTCGACAGGCCCCCCGCAACCATCGAAGCCAGCCAAACCTTTCGGCTTTCGATGAGCGCGCCGATCGCCGAAAGCCCGATCGCAACCTGAAGCAAGGTCACCGTGCCAGCGAACCATTCGTGGCGGGTCAGCTCTTCCTTCGATTCCTTCTCAAGTCGCTGGGCTTCCTCGCGGATCTCTTCCTGCTTGCGGAGATCGCGGTCGGCGTCGTCACGCAGTTTGGCAAGGCGGTTTGGGTCAACGTGCAGCTCGAAGAGGATCTCTGCCTCGGCCAAAATCGTCGCTGCCTTGTTGCCCTTGGCTTGATAGTAGGCCCACGCGTCCGTGGCCCGCGATTGCTTGAGCAATGCTTCGTTCGCGCTATGCCCCGACTTCAGCGAGGCCAAGGCGGCAATGACGGCGAAGCACGCCGACGAAACTGCCAAGCCGCGCAACCAAGGTGCGCGATGCTTTTCCTCTTGCGCCTTTTCGTGCGCAGCCTCGGCCTGCTTGTCAACTCCGACTTCTCCAATTTCGGTTTCTTCCATGAATCTCCGTCTGCTCGATGTGGCACCCACATGCTAGCTCGGCCCGAGAGCGGCGTACACCTGTCGTTCGCCAAGAAGTCATCCGCGATGTTCCATTCCCCACGGTGGCGATGGCGGAGACACGAGTCACGTTGGTTCGATCCGCTCCCGTGCATCCTAGGGCGATGATGAGTGATGGTGGGTGATCACGGCCAGACTAGCCGCCGGTCGTCGCCATCGTCGGAGAAGGCCGGGCGCGAGATGGTTGCTTGGCGAAGGACCGCCAGTCTACGACGTCATCGTCCACGCGCCGCTCGTAATGTCTTGCCGTAGCTGCCCGAGGCCTTCGATCGAAACCCCGCGCAGAATGACCTGCTGGCTGGTCGTCTCGACTTGGATCTGGTTTTCCACAACCTTCAGCCAGGGCAGCGAGCCGCCCGTGCCGCCCGCCGCGCCCCCGCTGCCGGAGCCACCCGATCCGGTGGCGCCCCCGCTCGCCGTCGTCCTGCCTCGTCCCATCACACCGCCGCTGCTCGTCGTGCCACCGCTGGCGGTCCGGGTACCGCCTCCGGCTCCGCCAGAGAAGCGCGCGGTCGTGCCCCCGCTCGCGCTCGTACCGCCCGACCCAGGAGCGCCTCCCGTGGAGTTGCTCGTCGTTGTCGTCGTGCCCGCTGTGCCCAGCTGTCCGCCGGTGCTCGCAACGCTGCCCCCGCTGCCGCCCGGGGTCGTCGTTCCGCCCGTCCCGGTGGACGCGTTGGTCGACGCTTTGCTCTCTCCCGCGCCGGTCTGTCCGCCGGTTTGGGAGGTGCTAGCACCCGTCGGGGCCGTGCCTCCGTTTCCCTTGCTGCCGCCTCCGTCTTCCGTCGACTTGCCGCCTCCAGAAGCACAACCAGCCCAAAGCACTGCCGCCAGAGCGAGGGGGCGCCATCCTGGCGTAGGCCGTGTCGTCATGCGGGCTCTTTCTGTGATGCTGGTCATGAGGCGCCCGAACAGATGGCGATATCGCCAACCCGGTCAGCGCTTCAGCGCGAGCGTGCCGCCGATGCGCGGACCACGGAGCGCCATGTAAGCAGTAGCGG
>JADGRD010000504.1 GCA_017881285.1 Pseudomonadota bacterium
TTCTTGCAGCATTGGGCCGCACCGTCGCCAGGCTGGATCGCAAGGTGGCTGTCGAAGCGGCCGATGGTCGCCTCACCTACCGCGAGCTCGATCTCCTGTCGAACCAGCTTGCCCATCGCCTCGCCAACCTCGGCGTGGTGCCCGGGTCGCTGGTCGGCGTTTCGCTGCCGCGCGGAGCGCTCGAGCTTCTCGCCCTGCTGGCCACCCTCAAGGCCGGCGGCGCCTACGTGCCGCTCGAACCTTCGCACCCCGCGGAGCGGCTGCACGGCATCATCACGGACGCGCCCCCGCAGGTCATGCTGGTGCACCCCGGCTCCGCCCTGGCCACCGCCAGCGCGGAGCACACCCTGATCCTGGACAGCATCGCCGCCGCGACCGCGGGGCAGCCGTCGAGCCCGCTTTTCGCCGCGGCTGGCGCCGAGCAACTGGCCTACATTCTCTTCACCTCGGGTTCCACGGGCAAGCCGAAAGGCGTCGAGATCCCGCGCGGCGCGCTCGCGAACTTTCTCGGCTCCATGGCGAAGAACCCTGGTCTCGGCGAGGACGAGCGGCTGCTCGCCATCACCACCACGTCGTTCGACATCGCTGGCCTGGAGCTGTTCCTGCCGCTCGTGGCGGGCGCGACGGTCGTCATCGCGGATCGGGAAACCGCGCGCGACCCGCGCCAGCTGCGCCGGCGGCTCGAGGCGGGCGACATCACCCTGCTGCAGGCGACGCCCGCGACCTGGCGTCTGCTCCTCGAGGCGGGCTGGCGTGGCGACGGCAAGCTGCGCATGCTCTGTGGCGGCGAGGCGATGTCACCCGCGCTGGCCGACCGCCTCCTCGCCGCCGGCGGCGAGCTGTGGAACGTCTACGGCCCCACCGAGACCACGGTGTGGTCCACCCTCGCGCGCATCGAGCCCGGCTACGATCGCATCACCATCGGCGGTCCCATCGACGCGACTCAGGTGTACGTGCTCGACGCGGCCCTGGCACCCGTTCCCGCCGGCCAGGAGGGCGAGCTGTGGATCGGCGGCCAGGGGCTGGCGCGCGGCTATCGCGGCCGGCCGGACCTCACGGCCGAACGCTTCGTGCAGAACCCGCGCGGCCCCGCGGGCGACCGCATCTATCGCACGGGCGATCTCGGCCGCCAGCTTCCCGACGGCCGCTTCGAGTGCCTGGGTCGCCTCGATCATCAAGTGAAGATTCAGGGCTTTCGCATCGAGCTTCCCGAGATCGAGTCCGTCCTGCGCGCGGTGCCGGGCGTGGACGAGGCCCTGGTGGTGGCGGATCGCCGCGAAGATGGCGACGCCCGCCTCGTCGCCTACTGGGTCGGCACGGCGGACCGGGAAGAGCTCATCGCGGCGGCCCGCCGCAAGCTGCCCGCCTACATGATTCCCGCGGCCTATGTGTCCCTACAGGTTCTGCCGCTCAACACCAACGGCAAGATCGATCGCAAGCAGCTTCCCCAGCCCGAATTCGCCGAAACCGCCCAGCCGCACGCCACGCGCCCGCCCACGGAAATCGAATCCCGCATCGCCTCGGTGTGGTCGCAAGTTCTCGGGACCACCCAGGTGCCCCTCGACCAGAGCTTCTTCACCGTGGGCGGGACCTCCGCGCTCGCCCTCAAGGCCGTGGCCCGCCTCGAGCATGAATTGGGCCTCGATCTGCCGATGCAAGCGTTCTTCGCGGCGCCGACGGTGGCGGGTATCGCGGCCTCGATCGGCAAGAGCTTCTCTGCCGACGCGCCCGTCGTGGCCCGGCT
Organism: Pseudomonadota bacterium; assembly: GCA_017881285.1. Taxonomy (GTDB): domain Bacteria; phylum Myxococcota_A; class Polyangia; order Fen-1088; family Fen-1088; genus Fen-1118. The sequence goes on from JADGRD010000504.1 coordinate 1,745, forward strand.
GCGCGAGGGCAGGGCCGAGCGGCCGCCGCTCCTCTGCCTTTTCGGCGTGACGCTGTACCAGGATCTCGCGCTCGAGTTGGCCGACGACCGTCCGGTGTACGGCATGCACGTGCCGGTTCGCTATGTGCCGGGGCGCGATCCCTACCCGACCCTCGAACGGATTGGCGGGCGCTACGTCGAGCTCATCCGGCGCTACCAGCCCCACGGCCCCTACCACCTGCTCGGCCTGTGCTTCGGCGGCATCGTTGCCTACGAGGTTGCAAGTCAGTTCGTCGCCCTGGGCGAACCCGTCGACTCGGTCACCATCATCGACGCCGTCCTGCCGCCCGCGATGCGCGTCGATCGTGTCCAGCGGTGGCTGGGTTTCGCGGCCCGGGTCCGGCAGCGGCCGGAGGAGCTCGGGCGGGTCGCGCGCCAGAAGCTCGAACAGCTCCGTGGGTTGCCGCTCTTGCGCGGCTTCTTTCCGATCCCGCCGGCCGAGGCCGGCCCGCCCCGCCCCAGCGACCTTCCCGTCGATGGCCCCGAGGCCGACGCGATTGCCGCGCGCTTCGCCGCGCACGTCGGCAAGTTGCCCGCGCGCCTGCTCGTCGTGCGGGCAACGCGGGAGCCGTGGCCCGCCTGGGTGACCATTGCCCCCGATCAGGGCTGGGCCGGGCGCGCCGAGAACGTGGTCGTCTGCGACGTTCCCGCGAATCACCTCGGGGTCTTGCGCGAGCCCCACGTGCGCCAGCTGGCCAGAGCCGTCACCGAGATCTCCATGGGGTCACCGGACGCGGCTAGCGAAGCCGACGCCTGCGATGGCGAGCCAGCAGCAGGATGAAGACGACCACCGCGAGCGCCATGGCGACCATGGCCGCCGGCGTGCCGCGCACCACCGCCAACCCCTCGCTGGCGAGACGGAAGAGGCGAACCAGCATGCGCACGACAAAGGCACCGAAGCGCAAGAGCAATGGCAACAGCATGAGCAGTCCCACGACCAGCATCCAGCGGCTGCGTTTGCGCGCGCCACCTGGCGTGGTGGCAAAGGGAGAAGCCACGGGGCGGGGCCAACTCGACCGGCCACGATCATAGGCGGCCCGGCGCTCCGGATCCGAGAGAGTCTCGTAGGCACGATTGATCTCGGCGACCTTGGCCGCGGCCAGGTCCTCCAGGGGATTGCCCTGGTGCCGATCGGGATGGTACTTGGCCACCAGCGCCCGGTAGGCGGCGCGGATTTCCGCCTCGCTGGCGGTGGGCGTAACGCCCAGAACGGCGTAGGGATCGGGTTCGGACTTGGGAATCATCGAGCGGGCTTGCCCGGGTTTCCCTGCGCGCCGGACGATTGCAGATAGCGGAAGAAGTCGGCGCTGGTCGAGAGCACCAGCCAGCTATCCTTGTCCACGGTGGTGCGGTAGGTTTCCATGGTCTTGACGAACTTGTAGAGCTCGCGATTGCGGTTGTAGGCGGCGGCATAGATGGCGGTGGCCTCCGCGTCACCGCGGCCCATGGTCTCCTGGGTCTTGCGATACGCCTCGGATTCGATGACCTTGAGCTCGCGCTCCTTCTTGCCACGAACCTCCGAGCTCTTGCCCTGGCCTTCCGAGCGGTGGCGATCGGCGATGCGCTTGCGCTCGGAGATCATGCGTTCGAAGACCTTGGCCTGCACGCTCTCGATGTAGTTGACCCGCTGGATCTGCACGTCGACCAGCTCGATACCGTAGTCGGGGACGATACCCGACACGCGCTCGAGGATGAGGCGGGTAATCTTGTTCCGCCCCAGCTCCACCTGGCGCATCGATTCGGCCTCCATCACGTCCTCGGCCTCCTCGGCCTTCTCGAAGGCACGATTGGTGGTGCGCACGACCTCGATGAGGTTGTGGCCGGCAATCACGTTGCGGGTTTCGCCGTCGATGATGTCGTCCAGCCGCGATTGCGCCCGCCCCTCGTCGCGCAGCCGCTGGAAGAAGAGGAGGGGATTGGCGATGCGCCAGCGGGCATAGGTTTCCACGCCGATGTATTTCTTGTCGCGGGTGGGGACCTGGTTGGCGTTGCCGTTCCATTCCAGCCAGCGCTTCTCGAAGACGTTGGCTTCCTGGGTGAAGGGGATCTTCATGTGCAACCCCGCCTGCGTCACCGCGTTCCCCATCGGCTCGCCGAACTGGGTAATGATGACCTGCTGGGTCTCGGCCACCGTATAGAACGCCGAGGAGGCCGTGAAGAGGGCCAGCGCCACGGCGGCGACGAGAATCCACCACGAACGCGTCGT
>JADGRD010000505.1 GCA_017881285.1 Pseudomonadota bacterium
AACAAGACCATGACCCCGGCGGAAGCGCGCCATATCGAGTTCGCGGGCAAGGCGGGGCTTGGCGAGATCGATGTCGCCAAGATGAAGGTCAAGAAGGTCAACGCGTAGCTCGTGCCGATGAAGCGAGTCGGCCTGGCCCTGGCCGCGGTGGTGTTGCTCTACGCTGCCCCGTCGCGGGCGCGCACTCCGGAGATCGCCGTGGATCCACGCGACGGCGTCTGGATTGCCCAGGACGACAAGTTCATTTTCCAGACGCTCGATCGCTGGTCGGTGTTCTCGGCTGGTGCCACCGTCAACAAGCTGGTGGTCGACCAGAGCATCCTGTGGCTCGCCACCGACGACGGCGTGATCCGTTTCGACATCGGCAGCCAGAAGTCGACCAAGTTGACCATGGACGACGGCCTGCCCAGCCAGCGCGTCAGCACGGTCGCCTACGACGATCAATACGTGTGGTTCGGGACCAACAAGGGGTTGGTGCGTTACCGCAAGACCGACCGCACGCTCAAGACCTACGACGAGAGCAATGGCTTGCCAAGCAAGGTCGTCACCTATTCGGTGACCATCGGCCGCCAGGTGTGGTTCGGCACCCGCGCCGGCATCGCGGTCTACAGCCCCGACGTGGACGGGCTGCGCGCCTTCGGCGAGGCCGACGGCCTGGCCTCGGGCGAGGTGGCCGAGCTCTTCCAGTTCGGCGCCGATCTGTGGTGTCGCACCGACGTCGGCCTCTCCCGTTTCCGCATCCAGCAGCGCGTCTTCAACAACTTCCCCATGACGCTCATGGGGGCGCAGCAGATTCGCGTGATGGCCATCGACGGCGAAAACATGTGGCTGGGCACCGATAACGGCCTGTGGCTGTTCGAGGGGGCCAGCGACTCGATTCGCATCTTCCCGCAGCAGGCCGCCCTGGGCAGCAAGATCATCGTGGGGGTCGAGCCCACCCCCTCATACAACTACTTCACCACCGACAAGGAAATCCTCCAGTACAACAAGCTGACCTACGCCATTCGGCGCTTCACGGCGGCGGAGCGGCTGAGCCGGCAAGAAGGCTCGACCGGAACCCTGGCCACGGCGAAGTTCGTGACCGTGCTGTTCGCGGACGGGGCCGTGCTCTACAACCCGCCGCAGGATCAGTGGACCGACCGGACCATCGCGTTGACCGCGGCCAGCGAAAAGAAGACCACGGCGCGCCTGTTTGGCCAATTCGAGCTCGAGCAGCCCTTCCAGGACGGAAAACGAGACACCTCCAGCGCCTACGCCACCGCCGTGGGCGGCATGGGGTTCGGCCGCCAGCTCGAGAAGGATCGCGCCGTGAACGGCTCGGTCTACCTCGACTACGGCCAGCTCGACGCCAGCGGCATCCGCGACTTGCAGTACAAGATCGAATACCTCGGCAACCAGAACGACGTCGTGCGCGACGTGCGCATCGAGGACAAGCTGAAGTACCGGTACATCGAAGAGGGGCTCGACCGCCAGCTTCTCCTCCAGGGCATGCATGTGGGCCTGGCCACGCCCGGGGCCGAGCCCAAGGCCAAGCTGGCCGTCGACGCGGGCTTCCGCCGCGGCCAGCTGGTGCGCGATTTCCTCACCGGCCCCTGGCAGGAGATCTACCAGCTCTCGCAGAAGTACATTCTGCCCGGATCGGAACGGGTCTACGTCGACGGCGAGCTGCTCAACAACGGCACCGACTACACCATGGTCTACCCCTCCGGGCAGCTCACCTTCTTGAATCGCGAGCGCGTCGACGACCTCAGCGTCATCACCATCGAATACGAACGCGATCTCATGCCCAAGAAGTCGCTCGGCAACCTGTCGCTGCAGGCGCGCCTGCCGGCGAGCAACGAGATCGGCACCTGGACGCTGTCCGGGACGCCGGCCCTCATCAGCACCGACACCGCGCTTTACAACCAGATCGACGGCGCGGCGCCCAAGTACATCGATCGCAACTGGGTGGCCAGCGTCTACGCCACCTACCAGCAGAGCGGCGGCAGCATCCAGGTCGCCCTGCACAACATGGGCACCCCTGAGTTCGCGCAGTCGATCTTCAACTTCGACCTGCCCGTGGCGCGTGAGGAAATCAGCTGGGATACCAGCAATCCATCGGTCAAGGTGCCCATCGCCGTCATCGATCTGGGGCTACCGAGCGCCTACCAGGCCAAGGCTTACACGGGCCAATACTACATCGAGGTCTCGATCGACGACCGCTCGGACGCCGCCAAGATCTATCTCAAGACGTTCACCTTGCAGATCCTCAACCGCGGCACCCTGGTCACGGAGAATCTGGGCGATGCGTTAAAGGAAGCGCTGGTCGCGGCGCGGGCGGCAGTCTCGCCCGTCTCGGGCATGGAGCTGGGCGCGCGGGTCGTGCAGCTGCAACAGATGTCGGGTACCAGCTACAAGGATGCCAATGGCAAGCCGGCCGAGACGCGGCCAATGCACCTGACCACGGGGGCGGTCGACGGCCGCTATCAGACGCCGGTCGGCGAAGGTGGGTTGCTCACCAGCTACGCCGAGCTGGGGGGCTCGCACGACTCGAACGGCGGGCGGCCTGATGGCCTGGCGGGCATGGGCTTCCTACGCTTGTCCAGCTCGCGCCTCGAGGGCATGATATCCGGGCGCCTCAACACGGAAAACTGGACGCCGGTGGGCCACACCACGCCGTCGGCGCCGGACGCGAACGGGATGGTGCTGCGGACCTACAACGACGCCCGCATGGGCACCTTGCACGACGAGATGCAGATGAACGTGACCGGCTACCCCATGGCCTGGCTGCCGGTGACGGCCCTGTTCACGCGGCAGCGCGCCTGGTTGCCCGACGGCACCGAGGGGACAGGCGTGCTCCAGCACGCCATCGCGCGCGTGCAGATCAACAAGGCCGGCTTGCCCGCCACCACCCTGCAATTCGGCAGCACCGAGCTCGACAATCCCAATGCCTTCCAGACCCACAGGCTGCAAGGGTCGGCCCAGACCGACTACGACCTGGCGCCGCTCTTGTCGTTCACCCGCATCAAGCGCTTCAACGTCCGCGCCCTCTACAGCCTGTCGCAGTCGGAAACCGACCAGAACGGAACCTACTCCTACGGCGACCGGGTGCGCCTCGTGCGACTCGAGGGCAAGCTCTCGCCCACGGTCACGGAATCCATCAACGCGCTCTTCCGCTCGCGCGACGTCGGCCGGCAAACCGATCAGGACGGTCCCTACTGGCGCAGCATCAATCACTGGGAGCTGCAGTCGGGCGCCCAGAGCAGCATCATCCCGGGCCTCGTGCCCAAGCTGAGCTACAACCTGTTCTACGACGATTGTCGCTTGCAGAGCGGGTGCAGCGGTTCGGGCGCGCCGCTGGGTGCGACGGGCACCGGCACGTCGAGCTACTGGAACAACACCGGCCCTGCAGGATCCACCGTCGTTTTGCCGGGATCGGCCGTGACACCGCCCGGGCCACTGGGCACTGCGGTCCTGCAAGCCCCTTCGCGCTCGGTGAACGCATCGATTGGCGGCTCCCTCGGCATCTACCCCGGCCAGTGGTGGCCCAAGCTCTCGCCGTTGGGCTTCCAGCCCAGCTTGGCGGTGGGCGACAGCGAGCGCACCGACCGCGATGCGCAGCAGCAGCGCGACCACTTCTATGATTTCGTCGGGACCGAGGTCTGGGCAGGGCGCAAGCTGGAGATGATGCTCTACCAGCGCCATCGCTACACGCTCTCGGGGCAGACTGGCCAAGAGAACGGCAGCATGACAGTGCTGCAGAATCGCATCGTCTACCGTCCCATCTTCACCTCGCCCTTCACCTTGCTCATCAACTACGAGGCCGACCGGTTGCTCAACGACCAGGGGCTGGTTCACGACGCGACGGCCCCATGGGCCGAGACCCAGACCCACCAGGCCATGCTGGAATGGCTCATGCGCTGGAGTCAGGTGCTCACCACGCGCGCCCGGCTCAAGTTCGGGCTGGAGCTCACCTCGGGCACGTTCTTCACGGACGCGGCGACGCAGAC
>JADGRD010000506.1 GCA_017881285.1 Pseudomonadota bacterium
GAGCCAGCGCCCGCGGCGCCAGCCGCGGCGGAAAAGCCGGCCCGTGCGGCCAAGCCCGCGACAGAGAAGTCCGCACTGGCGGAAAGACCGGCCCATGCCGAGAAGCCCGCACCTGCCGAAAAGGCCAAGGCTGAACCGGCGAGTCCCCCCGCTGAACCCAAGCCCAGCGGCGGCAAGCCGACGGAAGACGACTATCGACGCGCCAACGAGGCCTACCAGCGTGGCAACGACAAGCTCTTCAAAGGCAACCCGAGCGAGGCCATCGCCGAATTCAATCAGGCGCTCAATTTGAACCCCAAGGATCCGGCGACCCACCGAGGGCTCGGCCTTGCCTACGCGCAGGCGGGGAAGTCGGCCGACGCAGTCAAGCAGCTCAAGCTCTACTTGAAGGTGTCGCCCAAGGCCAACGACCGCGCCATGATCGAGAAGAAGCTCGATCAGCTCAAGGGTCAGTAGCGGAGCGGAAACCTCACAGGTGGCGGTTGCGGGCGATGGCTTGGCGGGCGAGCAGGTCGCAGCGCTCGTTCTCCGGCACGCCGGCGTGGCCTTCCACCTTCACCATGCGCAGGCTGCGATAGCCGCGCAGAAACTCGCGCAGTTCCGCCACCAGCTCCTGGTTGGCCTTGGCCTTCCAGCCCTGCGACAGCAGCCCGATGGCGTAGCTCGAATCGCTGTAGACACGGAACGGCCGGTCCTGGCTGGGCGCGAGCTCGCCCGCGATCTCGAGGCCGCGGCGAATCGCCGTGAGCTCGGCGATGTTGTTGGTGCCCCGGCCCAGGTATTCGCCGTGCTCCCGGCGCTTGTCGCCAACCACCACCACGATGCCGATGCCCATGGGCCCGGGATTGCCGGAGCAGGCGCCGTCGGTCCACACGTGCACGGTGTCGCCCGACGGCGCGACGGCGGGCTTGTGGCTATGGCCCGGACGCGGTCCCGACGCCGGATGGGCGGGCTCGGCGGGCGCGGCCGCGTCCATCCCCAAATTGCCCGGCGCGGGCCGGTAGGTGCGTGTGTCGCTTTCGCGATACTTCATTTCGGCGCGACCGTCCGAGTCGAGCACGGGGCGACCGTCATCGCCGACGCGCACCCAAACCGACTGTCCTTTGAAGCTCATCCGTGACCAAGGCATCGTGTCCGGGATAACATTGCGCGATTTCATCGCGAGTTGCTACTTGCCAAAGCGTTCTCACCACCACGCCCGGTTCGCCCTCGCGTTCCTCGCGCTGGCTGCGCTTGCGGCCTGCCGGCGACTTCCCCTCGACACCGCGCGGAAGGCGAGCTCGCCAGAAATGGCGAAGCTACGGGCGCGGCTCGCGCTCGTGCCCGCCGAGGCCCGCATCGTCCTCGCGCTCGACCTCGAACGCCTGCGCGCGACGCCGCTCGGGAAGAGCCTTTGGGCCGGGCCGGCCAAGGAGGCCACCCTGCTCCTCGACGGTTTCGCCCAGGGCACGGGCCTCGACCTGCTGGAGCATGTTCGCCAGGCTCTCGTCGCCGTGCCCGGCGAGCGGCAGGACGACGAGCGCCTCGTCCTCATGGCCGAGACCAGCACGCTCGACCGGGCACGCGCCGCCGCCTGGTTGCGCGAGCGGCAGGACGCCGGGACCGCCGCCTTCGTCCACGAGGAAAGTCGCATCGTCATCGCCAAGGGCGCGTGGGCGGCGGAGGTCGCGGCCCTGGCCAAGCCCGAAAGCTCGGGGCCCAGCGCGGCCCGCGACGAGGAGCTGCGGCGGCTCTGCGAACGCATCGCCGGCGATCATGTCTTCTGGCTCGCCGCGATCGTGCCCACCGCCCTTCGCCACCGCCTCATCTCCGAGGGTCGTTTCCCCGACGTCGCGTCGATCGCGCGCCTGTCGGCCGCTCTCGACCTCGATGGCGGCTTGCGCGCCGAAGTCGCCGCGGAGCTGTCGAACGAAGCCGACGCTCGCAGCCTCGCGCACCGCCTGAGCGCCTTCCTCAACACGGCCAAACGCCACCCCGACATGCTCGCGCAAGGACTTTCCCCCTACCTCGAAGCGGTCCGGCTCACGGCGCAGGGACCGAATGTGTACGCGCGCCTCGAACTACCGGCCGCCCAAGCCGGCGATCTCCTGGCGCGCGCCGGGGACCTGGTGCGCGCGGGCCGGGCGAAGGCGCCCGCGCCTCGCTAGTGCCGGCCCCGCCGCCACCCCGGCGGGCCTCGAGAGGGTCGCCGATGAACGGTACTCTGGAAGGACTCTCAGCGGCCCCGGTACTTCTTGCAGCCCTTGAGCTTCTCCAGCGCCTGCGCGCGGCAGCCTTTGCAGACCTCCTTGCAGTGCGAGGTGTACTTCTTGTCCCACGGGCGATCGTCGCACACGCAGATGCGCGAACAGTGCGCCTCGTGCGCTCCAGTGTCCTGTTCGCAACGCCGGGTCATATGCTTGCGGTAGAGACGCTGCTCATCGGGGGCCAACGTGGGGAGGTACTTCGCGTAGTCCTGCGAGTCGTCCTTGCCGCCCTTGTTCTCCGGATGGAGCGCCACGCAGGTGGTCAACAACTCGAGTCGCGCCTCTTCCGGCGCCGACTTCATGCCCTGGCGGCTCCGTCGGCACTGCGCTTCCAGTTCCTTGATGTCCTGGGCGTCGTGCAAGATCTCCAGGCGCCGCTGGACGACCGGGAATGCTTCCGGGTGGTCGGCGGCATACCCGTCGATGAGCGCCGTCTCGTCGGCGGCGCGCCCGGAAAAGCCGAGCAGCCGCGCCTTGACCGCGACCGCCTGCCCCACCTGCGCCCCGGAAAGGCCCGGCGTATTGAGCAGCGTGCCGATCTTGGGCAGCGCGTTTTCGACGAGAAGGCGGTTGTCCGGATCGAGCGCGGCGGCGGGCTTGTACTTCACTGGCCCACCCGCGCAGGTCGGGCCGCAACTCGTGTCGACGAGCGCGCCCTGGCAGTGATCGGAGAGGGCCTTGGCGTAGCCATAGACCGCATCGAAGTTCTGCGGATAGGCCTTGGCCGCGTCGTATTTCTCCGCCAGCCCGTGGCTCGGGAACCTGAGCTCTGGCTTGGCTGGTTGGCCGGTCGGTGCCGGTGCCGCCGCCGGGCCGCGCGCCGAGGCGCGGTTGCCGGACGACAGCGAGCAAGCGACGCCGACGACGGTCAGCAGTGCCGCGACCGCCACGAGACGGCTTCGAGTGAGTGATGCCTTGTCGAGAGTTGTCATCCCGTTCCCTTGCCGTCATTTTCGCACGGGATGGACGAGCCGTCTTGGGATTCTTGTGAGAGATCCCCTACCAAGCGGCCGAAGATCCGCTGTAGTCTGCGCGTCCGTGACCGACAGCACGAATGCACCCAGCGGCCCGGACCGCGCCGTCGAGGCGGGCCGCGGCGCGCTTTTCATCGGCTTCGCCAAGGCTTTCTTCATGGTGGCCGGGTTCCTCCAGCGCGTGCTCCTCGCGCGCGTGATCAGCCCGGCGGAGTACGGCGCCTTCTCGGTGGTGAACAACGCCATCTCGACCGTGAACAACACCATGGTGCAAGGAACCATCCAGTCGGTGTCCAAGTTCACCGCCGAGAACGATGCCCGCGCGGGCGCCGTCCAGCGCGCCGGTCTCAAGATGCAGGCGGGACTGGGCGTGCTGGTCGCCGGGGTGTTCTTTCTGGCCGCGCCCCTCATCGCGCGTTTCGTGAAAGCTCCCGAGCACGTCTCGCTCTTCCGCCTGGTCGCGGCCATCCCACTGATCTATGCCTTCTACGCCGTCTACGTGGGCACCGCCAACGGCCTGCGCAAGTTCCACCTGCAGGCTAGCTTCGACGTCGGTTTCTCGACCGCGAAGACCATCCTGCTGCTCGCCGGCGCGGTGGTCGGCCGCATGCTCGGCCATTCCGTGGCCGGCGCCTTCGCCGGCTTCATCGCCGCCGCCCTCGTCATCTTGATCGTCGCGGGCCGCACCGTCGGCATGCGGCCAGGCGAGCGAACGTTTCCCGCCCCACGCCTCGTGACCTTCATGGGCGGCGTCGTGCTGTACACCTTG
>JADGRD010000043.1 GCA_017881285.1 Pseudomonadota bacterium
AACGCAAGCCATGGCAGCTACCCTGGCGCCCGCCCACGGGTCAGCGGCCTTCGTGGTGCGCGGAACCCTGGGGACCTCCTGGGCGCTCGGTGCGCGGGCCGCGCTCGACGTACAGATCTTCGCCGACGCTTTCCCCACCGCGGTCCACTACGACGTGAACCGAGAGGGCAGCGTGGGAACCGCCTTTTCCCCCTGGCGGGTGCGTCCCGGCCTCGCTCTCGGGTTGGCGTATAGATAGCTGGGGCCGTGGCCGGACCAGGCATTTCTGGGTTGGCAACAATCTCGACCAGCAAGCGACGGTGAACATTCGTCCCAATCTTGCCTTCTCGTGGAGGGCAACCGGAGGTGGCAAGCCCGCTCCTCGCCCACCTGCGCGAGGTGGCTGGCGCCGCGCCCGCGCCGCCGCCGGCCACCGGTCTGTTAACCGTTGGCCTGCTTGGGTGACGGGGAAGCGTGTCGGCGAGGTACTAACCGATCACGAGGCATCGTACAGAACAAGGGAGGGTATTCTAATGAGGACTAATTCTATCCGTTTCTCATCGAACAATGTCGCGCTTTGCCTGCTGGCCCTTGTGGCCCTAGCGGCCAGCGGCACGGGTTGTTCCAGCAATTCCAGCGGTTTGACGATCACGACCACGCAGACCAGCACGGCAACTCGCACCTCGGTCGCCACGGGGACGAACACCGGCACGGTGACCAGGACCGTGACCGTGACCACGACGGCGACCTCCACCATCTCGTGCGGCGCGGCCGGCGAGACTTGCTGCACGGGGCGCTCCTGCACGAACGCGGGCACCATCTGCTCGGGTGGCGGCGTGGCCGGCGAGGGAACTTGCGTGGCATGCGGCGGGCCCGGCGAAGCGTGTTGTGGCGGTGGCGCCTGTGGCAGCGGCGGCTGTTGCGTGAACGAGATTTGCACGGCGTCCGGCTCCGGCTGCTCGATCGGCGGCACCTGTGCAAACGGGTCATGTGGCTCGTGCGGCGGCAGGGGGCAGGCGTGTTGCGCCGCGGGCGGTGGCGGTGGTGGCGACATCTGCACGACCAGTGGGGTCGCGTGCGCGAACGGAATCTGCGCGGCCTGCGGCGGCTCGGGCCAGCCCTGCTGTGCGGGACGCACGTGCAGCGCCTCGGGCACGGCCTGCGCTAGCGGTGGCGGCGAGGCCACCTGTCAGGTCTGCGGCGGCGCCGGCCAGGCCTGCTGCGGTGGTGGCGGCGGTGGCACATGCGCCGCGGGTTACGCTTGTCGGGGCGTGGCCGCGACGGGCGACGCGGGTTTTGGCGGCACGGTGTACACCTGCGAGGTGTGTGGTGGATCGGGCCAGCCCTGTTGTGGCGGCGGCGCCGTCACCACGCGCACCTGTTCCAGCGGCTTGACCTGCACCGAAGGAGGAGGCGGCGGCGGCGCGACGTGTCGGTAGCGACGCGCGGGAGAATGCCAAAGGATCCTTTTCAAGTCTCTTTTTAGCAGACGGCGTGGCAAATCCTGGCGCGGCCCTGCTTGCGTCAAGTGGGCGAAGCAGTCGCCACGCGTGGAAGTCTGCGCCAAACGCGCGTCATCGGCATCCAAGCTACGAGGACACCATGACCAACGCGAAGCTCGCCGCTCGCTTCTCGATAGCCGCGCTCGCCGCCGCCGGCGTCGGCATCCTGCTCGCCGCCGCCCCCTCGCTCGGCAAAGGCAAGGCAACCAAGGAAGACACGACCATGCCGGACAAAGTCGCCCGTCTGAAACAGCTCACGCCCATGCAACTGCAGGTCACGCAGCAATGCGGAACCGAGCCTCCCTTCCAGAACGAATACTGGGACAACCATCGCGATGGCATCTATGTCGACGTGGTCTCAGGCGAGCCGCTCTTTCTTTCCAAGGACAAATTCGATTCGGGCACCGGCTGGCCAAGCTTCACGCGGCCCATCGACCCCGCCAACGTGGTGAGCAAGAGCGACGATTCGATCGGAATGTCGCGCGTCGAGGTGCGGTCCAAGCTGGGCGACTCGCACCTCGGGCATGTGTTCGACGACGGCCCGGGGCCGACCCGGCAGCGGTACTGCATCAATTCGGCATCGCTGCGTTTCGTGCCCGTCGAGACGATGGCGGCCGAAGGCTACGGGCAGTACCTGCCCCTGCTGGGAGTTGCTCCGGCCAAGGCCGCGGACGAGGCGGCCGGCAAGTCCGTGGCCACGCTCTCGGGCGGGTGCTTCTGGGGCGTGCAGGAGTTGATCCGCAAGCTGCCCGGCGTGCTCGAAACCAGCGTCGGCTACACCGGCGGCACCACGGACAAGCCCGTCTACGATCAGGTACACACCGGGCGCACGGGACACACCGAGGCCGTGGAGATCGTGTTCGACCCCAAGGTCGTCACCTACGAGAGCATCCTGCGCTACTTCTTCCGCCTGCACGATCCGACCACGCTCAATCGCCAAGGGAACGACCTGGGCACACAGTACCGTTCCGCCATCTTCTTCCACGACGAAGAACAGCGGCGGGTCGCCGAACGGGTGAAGGCCGAGGTGGACAAGTCGGGCAAGTGGCCGGCCAAGGTAGTTACGCAGATCGTGCCCGCCGGGGCATTCTATCCCGCCGAGAGCGACCACCAGGACTATCTGCAGAAGCACCCCGACGGCTACACCTGCCACTACCTGCGCGACTGATCTTACAGTCGGAGCAGGTCCCGCCAGAAGCCTGCGAGCCGCCACATCTCCCCCAGAGCGGCGCCGCGATTGGCCTCGGCGTGGGTGATGAGCTCACTGGCGAAGGCGCGGACTTTCGTCGTGGCCTCTAGCCGGCGAGCCAGGAACAGCATCTCCGACGCCGGCACCACGGAATCGTCGGCGCCGTGGAGGAGAAAGACCGGTGCCGTCGCCGGCGGCGACGATTCCGGGGAAAGCGCCGGCGGCAGGTCGAGATCTGCGAGCAGGGGCGCGAGGGACTTCCCGAGTCCCGCGATGTCGCGCTGGTTCACTTGCCGCATCAAGGTGCGCGCCGGCTCGGGCAAGGCTTCGCCAAGCTGCCGCGCCCGCGCGAAGTGCGCCACGGCCCGGGGCGGATCGAGGCGGTCGATGCTGGAGGCTTCCAGGAACACCGTGATGGCCGCCTCGAGTGGCGCGGCCTGCGGGGCCGGCACCGCGCGCGCCGCGAGGTTGAGCAACGTCACGACTCCGCCGTAGTCGTGTGGCCGGGGCACGCGGATGTGCTCGCCCCCGGTGGCCAGGGCAGAAGCCCGCGCATCGACTTCGCCGGCCTCGCCCAGACACAGATAGCGCAGCACGCGCGCGAGATTGGCGTGGCCGCCAAAGGACAGCACGAAGGCCACCCGCTCGCGCACCACGGGCCGGCCCGCGGCCACCAGCGCCAGGCCGCCGGCGAAGCTGATGCCCATCACGCCGACGCGTCCGTCGGGAGCCAGCTCCGGCCGGGCGGCGGCCCAGGCGATGGCGTCCTCCAGTTGATCCGTGCTGTCGGCCGTGACGTGATACCTGGCCAGATCGGGCGGCGCGACGGTCAGCACCTGGAGGCCGGCGGCGGCCAACTCCCGGGCCAACCCGACGAGCCGCTCCTCCCTGACGCCATCCATGTGCAACCCGGGCACGAGGATGGCCGTTCGCCGGGCAGGCCGCGCGGGGCTGTAGAGCTGCGTGTCCATGGGCCCGTGGCGCGTGGGCAGGGCGATGATCGGTCCCTCGTGGATCTCACCGGCGAAAAGCCGCGCGCCGCGCCCCAGGATCCCCTTTTGCTTGGCCACGCGGACGATGAGCGCCATCGCGGACAGCCTAGGCAACGAAAGCCACACCCCGAGCACGCTACCAGCAACGAGAGCCAGGGGAAGACCGATGCGCGCGAAGGTACGCACAGGCTGAGCTTCCCTTGTCCGGCTGCTGGCGGCCAGAGGCCGGCGTGCGATCGCTAGAAGCGATGCGGCAACTCCGCGGCCGGCCCAGCATCATTGGGGCGCGATGCTCCGCGAAAGCTATCTTGGCTTGACGGTCCTCTCAACCGGGTCGCCCAAACCTCTTCTGAGGGGTGCACTATGAAGATCTGTCAATCGCTCGGTTCAGTCTCGGTTTTGTTGCTGTTCGCGGTTCCGATGGCATGCAGCAGTTCGAACGGTTCCGCCAACGGCAGCGGCGGCACGACGAGCACTGGCGGTGCAAGCGGCGGTTCGCCCGGAACGGGCGGAGGCAGCGGTGGCGTGACGGCCAGCGGGGGTGCGAATGCGAACGGCAGCGGCGGGAAATCTGGAACCGGTGGGGTGATCACCGACGGTGGTGCACCTGGCACGGGTGGCAAGACCGGCAGCGGCGGTGCGACGAGGAGCGGCGGCGCAACCGGCAGCGGCGGTTCCATCACCGACGCCGGTCCGGCGGTGAGCAGCGCGGGCTGCGGTGCCACCTTGCCGGCGGCCTGCAACACGACGACGACCGGGCCGTGCACTCTCGACGTTGGCGGCAAGACGCGGCAGTACTTCGTGGTCCTGCCGTCCGGCTACGACAACAGCAAGCCGGCGCCGGTCGTGTTCGCCTTCCACGGCCTCGGCGGTACCGCGTCCTCGTTGCTGCCGACCGGATCCCAGTACGGCGGCGGCTATGCGCTCTATGGCGTCCAGCCCGGTCTGCCGAATGCGGTCTTCGTCGTTCCGCAGGGGCTCGACACGGGCTCCGATGCGGGCAATCAGTACGGCTGGCCCAACACTGGCGGTCAGGACATCAACTTCGTGAAGGCCATGCTCACCTGGCTGGAAACCAATCTCTGCGTGGACAAGGCCCGCTACTTCTCCACCGGGATGAGCTACGGGGGCATGATGTCCGAAACCATCGCCTGCCAGATCCCCGACCTGTTCCGGGCCATCGGCTCCCAGGCGGGCAGCCTGTTCGGCGGCACGCGCAACTGCGTGGCCAAGCCCATCGCGGCCTGGATCACGCATGGTACTGCCGACACCACGGTGCCCATCTCAGGCGACGAGACGGCGCGCGACATGATCATCGCGAACAACGGCTGCGATACCACGAACACGCAGACGATAGAGCTTGTCGACACGGCCCGTATCGGGGATGCCGCGACGACCAACGTGACCTGCACCGTGTACAACCAGTGCACGGCGGGCAACTACCCGGTGATCTGGTGTCCGGTCACCGGCGAGGGGCACGCGATTCCCAGCTTCGCCGGCGTCGAGATCGCCAAGTTCTTCGCGCAGTTCTAGCCCACCGCGCGACTGCGAGGGTGTGAGTGCGGATTGTCGTGAATAAGACGCAAAGGCGAACGTCCAACTCGCATTGAAACAGGAGGCTGCACGTGCATGCTCGTACCATTCTGTTGTCGCTCGGCTTGGCGCTAGCCATTTTCGCGGGCTTTGCCACCGTGGCGCTCGCTCATTCGAACGGACATGAATCGAGAACCGTGGCCGAGTGCGAGCGCCTGCCAGGCACGGAAAAGGTGGGGGAGCGGGCGCAATGCTTGCGCTGCGTGACCCGGCCCAGGCCCCACCACTACCATCCTGACTATCCCGCGGGCGAGCGCTGCCGGCCGGACAACGGCAAGCCCTAGCTCGAAAGGGACCAGCCCTCCCAGCGCGGGCTACCGGCCCTTGCCTGGCATGTACCAGGGGGCTCGCCCGTGCCATAGTCCGTCGCGATGACGGGCCTGCTCCTGTGCAATCTCGGTACCCCGGACCAGCCCACGCCGGGCGCCGTGCGCCGCTACCTACGGGAATTCCTCTCCGACCCGCGGGTGCTGGACATCAACCCCGTCGGACGCTGGCTGCTGCTCAACCTGATCATTCTGCCCCTGCGCCCGCGCAAGAGCGCCGTCCTCTACCGGAAGATTTGGACCGGCCGTGGGTCGCCCTTGCTCGGGCACGGCGAGGATCTCGTCGCGGCCGTGCGCGCGCGCCTGGGTGTCGAATGGGCGGTCGAGCTCGGCATGCGCTACGGGCGGCCGTCGATCGCGGCTGCGCTCGAAAAGCTGCGCCAGGCCGGCGCGGGGCGCGTGGTCGTGTTTCCGCTCTTTCCGCAGTACGCGGCCTCGACCACCGGCTCGACGGTGGCGGAAGTCTGTCGCGTGGCCGGGCGGGAGTGGATCTCGCCAACCCTGTCTTTCGTCGAGGCGTTCTACGACCGGCCCGCCTTCATCGATGCGTTCGCGGCCGTGGGGCGCCCCGTTCTCGAAACCGAGCCGCCCGATCACGTGCTCCTGAGCTTTCACGGCTTGCCCGAACGCCATCTGCGCAATACCGACGAAAGCGGCCGCCACTGTCTGGTCAAGGCGGACTGCTGCGCGCGCATTGGCGAGGCGAATCGCAACTGCTACCGGGCGCAGTGTTTCGCCACCGCGCGCGCCCTGGCCGCGCGCCTCGGTCTGGCCGACGGCGCCTGGAGCGTCAGCTTCCAGTCCCGCCTCGGGCGCGCCCGATGGATCCACCCGTACACCGACGCGGCCATCGCCCAGCTTGCGGCCCAGGGCAAGAAGCGCCTGGTGGTCTTCTGCCCCGCCTTCGTCGCCGATTGTCTGGAGACGCTCGAGGAGATCGGAATCCGTGGCAAGGAGCAATTCCTCGCCGCCGGTGGCGAGCGGTTGACGCTGGTGCCGTCGCTCAACGCTAGCCCCGCCTGGGCCGACGCCGTCGTCGAGATCGTATGCGAAGCCCGCGCGAATTGACATCGATTAGTTTCGCGCACGAACTTGCGAATCGGGCGCGCCTTCTTCATCATCGTAGGTGACAGTGAAAGGAGCTCCCCCGCGATGGCAGTTGCCCGGAAGCTGAAGATGTTCGTGCTCGACACCAACGTCATCCTTCACGACAGCAAGTGCATCTATCAGTTCGAGGAGCACGACATCGTCATTCCCATGACGGTGCTCGAGGAGCTGGATGGCTTCAAGAAGGGGAACGAGTCGACCAACTTTCACGCGCGCGAGTTCCTGCGCGCCGTCGACGCGCTGGCGCAGCAACCGCTCTTCGGCAAGGGCGTGCGGATCGGCAAGGACCTCGGCAACATCATCGTCAAGGTCGGCGGTGAGTACCACGACGATCTGCGCCTGGCCTTTGAGAAGCGCACGCCCGACCACGAGATCTTGAACGTCGCCTACCAGCTGTCGCGCGAGTTCCCGCGACGGGAGGTCATCCTAGTCAGCAAGGACGTCAATCTGCGCCTGAAGGCCAAAGCCCTGGGCCTCATGGCGCAGGATTACCGCAACGACAACGTCAAGGACATCGCCTCGCTCTATACCGGGATCCGGCTTCGGGAACACGTCGACGAGCCGCTGGTCGACCGCATGTACACGCAGCCCTTCACCATCAGCCCCAGCGACCTCACCTTCGAGCGGCCGTTGGTGCCCAACGAATACCTCATCCTTCGCAACGGCAAGAAGTCGGCCCTGGCCACCTACGACAGCGACCGGTCGGTGCTCCGGCGCGTGGACAAGGTTTCCGCCTACGGCATCACCCCGCGCAATGCCGAACAGGCCTTCGCGCTCAACGCGCTCTCGAATCCCGAGGTCAAGCTGGTCAGCATCTCGGGCAAGGCGGGCACGGGCAAGACGCTGCTCGCCCTCGCCGCGGCGCTGGAGCACAAGAAGGAGTACCGCCAGATCTTCATGGCGCGGCCGGTGGTGCCGCTCTCGAACAAGGACCTCGGCTTTCTGCCCGGCGACATCCAGTCCAAGCTCGACCCGTACATGCAGCCGCTCTACGACAACCTGGGCGTCATCCAGAACCAGTGGGGGGTGACCGACGCGCGCCACAAGCGCATCCGCGAGATGCGCGAAGAAGAGAAGCTGGTCATCGCGCCGCTGGCCTACATTCGTGGTCGCAGCCTGGTCAACATCTACTTCATCGTCGACGAGGCGCAGAACCTGACCCCGCACGAGGTGAAGACCATCATCACGCGCGCGGGCGACGGCACCAAGCTGGTCTTCACCGGCGACATCTTCCAGATCGACCATCCCTACCTGAACAGCCGCTCGAACGGACTTTCCTACCTCATCGACAGGATGCAGGGGCAGAGCATCTACGCCCACGTCAACCTGACCAAGGGCGAACGCTCGCAGCTCGCCGAGCTGGCTTCGAACCTGCTTTAGATCAGCCCATAGAGCAGGCCAGCCACGACCGAATACGCGATGAGTAAGAGCACGTAGGCGAAGATGAAGAGGGGCCGCACGATGGTCGCCAGGGCCATGAGCGGCGGAATCCTCGTGGCCGGGCCGGCGATGAGAAAGGCCAGGACCGCGCCCCCCGCCATGCCCTGTTCCATCAGTCCGCGCACGAGTGGGATGGCTCCCCCGCCGCAGGCGTAGAGGGGAACGCCGAGGAGGGCGGCCAGCAGGATCTGGTACCAGCCGCCGCCGCCGAAGGCGGCCATGATCCAGCGCCCGGGCACCAGGACCTCGATCGCCGCGCCCAGGAGGACGCCGAGGAGGATGTAGAAGCCGACGAACTCGAGCGTCTTCCCGTTGTTCTTCGCGAACGACTTGAGGCTGAAGGGCGGGCGATGCTTGCACGGCCTCTCGTGCTCCTCGCGGACCTCGGCGTGAACCGAAAAGCGCACGGGCAGAAAGTGCAAGATCGCGCCGAGCAAGAGCCCGAAGGCAAATACGGCGGCAAGGCAGGCCAGGGCTATCTTCGGCCCGAGGCCGCCCCAGGTGATGAGCAGCAGTTGCGGATTCATGAGCGACGAGGTGGATAGGAAGGTGGCGAGCGGCGCCACCGGCACGCCCGTGCGCAGGAGCTGGAGCACGAGGGGAACCGTGCCGTACGTGCACAGTGGCGATACCATGCCAAGCCCCGCCGCCAGGGGAATGGCCACCGCCGGGTGGCGGCGGCAGCCCCGTTCGAGGAGCGGCGAGACCGAGGTGTAGCGCAGGGCCTCGCTGGCCAGCACGCCGAGGACGACATAGGGCAAGAGCTGCCACAGAGTGGCGCCCGCGAGTCGCAGAATCAGGATTAGAGTGCTTGTCATTGCCAGGGCATGGTGGAACGCGAGGCGCCTTGGCGGGCCATCGGTCGCTCTCTCCGCAGAATGCATCACGCGAAGCCCGGCGACAACCCTGGCAATGAAAACCCAACGTGCGTGAACCCTCGTCCGCGTCTCGCCGCAGCGTTCTCGACGCGCATCCGTTCGTGTCGCTTGACGTAGCCCGGCGCGGCGTGTCGAAAATCCCTTGCCGGATCGGGTACCAGCGGGCCACAATTCGGCAATGCCCGACACTGTAGTTCGCCGAGCAAAGCAGTCCTTCCTCGCGGTTTCCCTCGCAGCATTGATGGCCAGCCAGTTCCCGAGTTGCGGTGGCAACAAGGTGGGCGGGAGTGGAGGAACTGGCGGAGGTAGCTCGCCAGGGACCGGCGGTTCGACCGGCAGCGGTGGTCAAACCGGCAGCGGTGGTCAGACCGGCAGCGGTGGTCAGACCGGCAGCGGCGGTCAAACTGGGAGTGGCGGTTCGATGAGCAGTGGTGGCAAGTCGGGCAGCGGCGGCGCCACTGGGACGGGCGGCGCGACGGGAAGCGGGGGCGGCGGTGGCGGCGCGGGCGGTACCTACGTCGTTGCCATGCTCCAGTCGTCCAAGGCCCAGGCCGCGGACATCACTCAGGCCGATGTCGTCGATATGGTGACGAACGCCATCACGCAAGCCGGCGGAATTGACTTCATCAAGGACGGCCAGACCGTGGTGCTCAAACCCAACATCGTTACTCCGTACCTGGACTACGCGCAGACCAAGGCCATGGATCCGACGGTCAATGGGGTCTCGACGGACTGGCGGGTGGCGAAGGCCGTGGCCGATCTCGTTCGCGCGAAGAACCCGAGGGGCAAGATCCTGGTTATGGAAGGCTCGACCGTGCCGGCGGCCACCGCGTTTTCGATGATGGGCTACACCGCCGCCAACTTCGGGACCTCCGTGGACGAGTTCATTGCCTTCGAGGGCACCTCCTGTTCCGACCGGACCACCAGCGCCCTTGAACAGAGAACCTCTATCAATGGCACCCAGATTTGGGTCAACAAGCGTTACATCAGCGCCGACGTGGTGATCAGTCTTCCGACCATGAAGACACATTCGACAGCTGGCATCACCGGTGGGGTCAAGAACCTAGGCATTGGAACGACCCCGGTCGGCCAGTACTCGGCGGCCAAGATGGCGGTGGACGGGGGCGTCAGTCAGGACTGCAGCAGAGGCCAGACCTCTGCCTATATCGATCACACCAGCGCCGAAACGCTTGGCCAGTTCATTCACGACAACTACAGCATCCGTCCAGCGGACTTCGTGGTCATGGACGGCCTGCAGGGCTTGCAGAACGGCCCGGCTTCCGTGTGGGCGGGCACCGACTACGCGAGCGACAAGATGAATATGCGCCTCATCCTGGCCGGAAAGAATGCCGTCGCCGTCGATACCATCGAGGCCTTGGTGATGAAGTGCGATCCGAAGCTGGTGCCACACCTGGCCAAGCTGGAGGCCGACGGGTTCGGCACCACCGACGTCAGCAAGATCACCGTCGTGGGCAAGCAGGTGAGCGACGTCGCGAAGCCCTTCGTGGGCAAACAGACCACCATCTGCCCTGGCAGCTAGCAGGCTAGGAATAGTAGCCAGGTAGGTTCATGTCGAGGCTGTAGAGAGCCTTGCCGGCGGTGATCAATCGAGCCATTCTCCTATCGAGAGCGGCGCCCCCTGTGCTAGTCTGATGTTCGACGTGGAACGAACGCGGTTGCGCAGCGGCTTTTCATGAAGCACTTTCGGCTCTTCACCTTCGTTGCCCTGGGGCTACTGATGATCGCGATTTCCCCCGTCCTGCTGCAACGGTGGGAAGCGTCGCGGCTCTTGCGGCAGCTCGACGGGCTTGGCGCGAAGCGGGAAATGAGCGCGGAGGTGACAGTCCCGACTTGGCGGAACGCTGGCCCGTTGGCTACTCCGGATCCGGCGCTCGTGGTGCGCGTCGAGGAGCAGGGCAGTCTCGTGGCGAGCTGGCAGACGGTCGGCGGGTGCGGCGCGGGCGCGGGCGGCGGGTCGAGCATCGGTCTCAAGTGGATCGGCCGCAATGTGCATGGCGGTTTGTTCAACGTGCAGGAACAGGTGACCTACATGGAGAACCCACAGCCCAACCACCTCCCCCAGTACAATTTATTCTCCAACACCCTCATCACGCGGGACATCGGCGAGAAATGGAACGTCGGCGTCAATCTTCCGATCGTCTACAAGTACCTCGTCGACCCGATGTCTCTCGGGCAGCCAGGCGTTGCACCGGTTGACTACTCCAACTCGGGGCTCGGGGATATCACCCTGCTTTGCACGCGCAAGCTAGGGCGCATCAACGCCCTGGCCTTGACCGGGATCGTGGGGCTGCCGACGGGAACCTACGATGCGAAGATTGGCACCACGCGGCTCAACCAAAGCCAACAGATCGGGTTCGGCCGGCCCACCGCCAGCTTGACCCTGGATCAGACGTTCGACGAGGTCTGGGGGCTGTCGGTGGTCGGCGGCACGGCGTCATACCGAGGCGGCACGAACAATCTCCACAACTACCGTTCGCCGAGCGCCACGGCCTATGGCTATGTCGGCTATTTCCTCGGTCCGTTGGTGCCGGCGGTGGGCTTGTCGATCACCGGTTACAAAGACCACGACCGGGATCTGGACACCCCCATGCGCACGCCGCTCTATAGCTTCGCGGCAAATCTGTCGATTGAGTATTCGGTGGACTGGATCGCCTTGCTCGTCGCCGCGTCAATTCCCTACGGCTACGACGGCTACAAGACCGACGACAGCGGAAATCCTCGCTCGCCCTGGAGCTTCCTGCCCTGGACGGTCGGCTTCGGTGTCTCCGCCTCGCCGTTCTGATCTCGCTGCCAGAGCATCGAAGTTTAATGAAATCGCCGCGCCTATCGTCCCTAACTCCTTTGCCTTCTGCCGCCGCAGCAAACCAACCGTGAGGGAAGCAATGATGGACTCTTCAGGTTCGCGAAGACGATTCGTAGGTCCAGCGGTGGCGATCGTGAGCCTGGCATGGGTGCTGGTCCTTGGCGCTGCCTGCGGGCTGCAGGCGCATCCGGGCAGCCTGGGCACCGGCGGCCAGACCACGGAGACTGGCGGACAGAGCGGGGGCAGCGGCGGCCAGAGCCAATCCGGCGGGCAGAGCGGGGGCAGCGGCGGCCAGACCACGGAAACCGGTGGGCAGAGCGGAGGCAGCGGCGGGCAGACCACGGAAACCGGCGGGCAGAGCGGGGGCAGCGGCGGCCAGACGACCAGCAGCGGTGGCGTGATTGCCTCGGGCGGCAGAACCTCGGGGACCGGCGGTGCCACGGGCCCGGGCGCGGGCGGCCGGACGACGGGTAGCGGCGGCTCGGGCAGCGGCGGCACCGGTACGACTCCGTCTACCGGCGGGTCGGGCAGTGGCGGCAGCAGCAGCGGCAGCGGCGGCGCCAGCGGTGCCGGTGTCACCATCAACGGGAAATTCGTGCCCAAGGAGAAGGCCGTCGTCTTCATTCACTTCGGCCACTCGAACATGCGTGGCCAGGCTACGGTGCCGACCAGCCTCAAGCCATACTTCTACAACACCGAAGATGGCCTGTGGAGCTACCGGGGCAGCTACGCGCTGGCCAAGGAGCCCACGGCGCCGGAAAGCACGTACACCTACGCAGGTCCGGGCATGGCCATCCTTCACTCGGCGCGGGCCGCGGTCGCCTCGGGCAGCGACGTGCA
>JADGRD010000507.1 GCA_017881285.1 Pseudomonadota bacterium
CCGTTGCCCGCCGCGGCCTAACGCGGCCCTTCGAGCGCCATTCGGCACGCCTATCATCTTCCCCCGGCACTTCGATTTGTTTTCCGCCGCACAGGCCACCACGCAGGCTTGGCAGCGCAGGCAGCGGTCGAGGTCGATGGCCATGCCAAAGCGATGCGGCGGGCGGCCGGACGCGGCCGGCGCGGGCGGCGATTTCTCTTCCGCGCGGGCGGTCCGCGCCAGCGCCACCCCAGCCGCGGCGGCCAAGGCCAAGGCCTCGCGCCTCGTCGAGGGTTTGCGGTCTTGCTCGCTCATCGTGCCTTCCTCAGCCGGGCGCGCGTGGCGCACGCCAACCACTGTCCGGTCTTTGCGTCGGTGAGGCTGGCGAGCAAGCTCGAGGGATTGTCCTTCTCGCCGGCCACCGGCCAGGCGCCACCGCCCAGGGGCAGGCCCAGCACCCCCGCGCGGATGCCTGCGTGGACCCGCGCCGGCATGGCCACGCGGCCCCGGGACGATTCCACGAGAACCCGGTCCCCATCCGCGACGCCCAGCTCGCGCGCATCCGATGGGGAGATCTCGATACTCGGTTGCCACGGATCTTGCCCCAGAAGCGGCATCTCGCACAGCCACGGCAGATGGCGTGCGCCACCCTCGGCGTAGCCGGGGCCGCGAAACGGCACGAGCACGAACGGCAAGCTCGCGGGATCGCCCTCGGCGGCCGGCGCATCACCCCAAAGCGCCCCGCTGACGTCGAGAACTCCCTTTTCCTCCCCTGCCCGGCTTCCCGTTGGTGCGCCCTCTCCGGGCGGCGCGACCCAGCTACCCTCGGCTTCGAGCACGTCCATCACCTTGGCGACTCCGCCCGGGAAATTCGCGAGCCCGGCCTCGACCGCCGCGCGATAGCCCGGCCAAGGCAATCCCTCGGCCACTTTTCCCCCCAGCGCGGCGGCCAGGCGCAAGACGACCTCCCCGGTTGCCATGCTGTTGCCGAGTGGACGAACCGCGGGCTGCCGGACGGACAAGACCCGCGTCCCGCGCCCGGGGGCGATCACGTCCCAACCCTCGAGGAAGGTATGATCGGGTAACACCAGGTCGGCGAAACGCGCCGATTCATCGAGCAGCGGCGAGAACGAAACCACCAGCGGCACCTTGGCCAAGGCATCCAGCCAGCGCCTGCCGCCCGGCTTCGAGTAGGCCGGGTTGGAATAGGCGAGCAGCAGAACCTTGGCCGGATAGGGCTTGCCTGACCGCAAGGCGTCCGGCAGGGAGAGAATACGCGACGTCTCGAGCGCGGGCCGCGCGGGATCGCGCCCGTCGATGGCCTCCGCGCGCAGGCCCCGCTCGGCCGTCGTGTCGAGCGCGAGGTTGCCCCAGTCTGGCTGTTCCCAGCCCCCGTCGCGTCGCATGCCGCCCACCGTATCCAGGCTGCCCAAGAGCGCGTTGAGCGCGAGCCCGGCGGCCGCGGCGGTATCGTCGCTCGTCGCTTCGTCCACCGCGACGACCGAGGGACGGATCGCCGCCAGTTCGCGCGCCAGCCTCTCGATCCGGTGCGCGGGAACGCCGGTTCCCGCTTCCACCTGGGCCGGCGCGAAGTCAGCCAGCAGCCGGGTGCGCAGGCCAGGCTGCCAGTTGTTCACGGCCTCCGCCGGGATCTCGAATCCGCGCAGGCCGGACTCGTCTGCCAGGCTCTCGCGCAAGAGCACATGCGCGAGCGCGAGCAGCAAGGCCGCCTGCCCATTGGGGGCGAGCGGCAGCCATTCGTCGACCAGCGCCGCGGATGGCGGCAGGCGCGGCCACGCACAGACAAGCCGCGGCCGGGCTCCCCGCGCCACCGCACGCGCCAGGTGCATCGCTTGCGGCGACGATTCGAGCGCGCCGGTCCCCACGAGCAGCACGAGGCGCGCATTCTCGAAATCGTATCCGGGCAGCGAGGCCGAGCCGGTCATGGCGGCCATGGCCCGGGCCATGGCGCCGTTTCCGGTGGCGCCGTGCCCGACATGGTTGGGGCTGCCGAAGGCGCGCAGGAAACGCGCCCACAGTCCGTGCGTCGTGCCCCGCTCTTCCCCGTCGACCAGCACCAGCGACTGCGGCTCGCCGGCCGCGCGCAGCTGGCCGAGCTCGGCGGTTAGCCGGGCGATGGCCTCGTCCCAGGACAGCGGCAGCCAGCGGTTCTCGCCGCGCGCCCCCACCCTGCGCAGCGGGCCGCGCACGCGGTCGGGATGGTAGAGGAGCTCGAGCGCGGCCTGGCCGCGGGCGCACAGGCGGCCGCGGTTGATGGGCGAGCTGGGATTGCCCTCGACCTTCACCGCGCGGCCTTCCACGACGCGCACGCGGATGCCGCACCCGGCGGCGCACAGCCCGCAGGTGGAGAGAACCTGCGTTTCGCTGCCCACGCGCAGGTTGGGTGGCACTGGAACGGGCGGTTTCTCGACGGCATAGGGATCCGGGCGCGGCCGGCACCCAGCCGCCGCGGAAGCCAGGAGGCCCGCGGAGCCCAGGAAGGTTCGCCGCCCGAAACTAGCCATGCGTCACTTGTGGCAAGACTTGCACTGGTTGCTGGCCCTTCTCTCACGGTGGCAGCGCATACAGTCTTCCATGCTCAGGGCAATGTCCGGCAGCACGAGCGGCTTGGTTGCCACGAGGATACCGGCGTGGCACTCCTCGCACTTCATCTTGGCGGCCGTCACATGCGTCCCGTGCGAGAAGTATACGTGCCCGGGCAGGCGATCGACACGCACCCAGGGGATCTCCTCCTGGCGCTCCGCGTACTCCCGGACCCGCGGCTCGTCGGGCTGATCGCCGCGTACCTTCCCGTGGCAGTCCATGCACTCCACCACCGTCGGGAATTGCGCCAGGGCTTGATCCTCGGCGCCGGGATGGCAGGTCACACATTTCATGTTCGCTTCCATGTGGCGCTTGTGCGACAGCGCCATGGGCTGCTTGACCGGCGGACGTCGGCACCCGACGGCAAACCCTAGTAGAAAAATTGCCACCACCATGCCTACGGAGAAGCATGTCCTCACCGTAGAGAGCACAGAGGGTTGGGAAGGCACGGAGAGCGGGGGCGGTTTTTCCGGTTCTAGCGCTGGTTTCAACTCTGTGACCTCAACGTTCTCTGTGCCCTCTCCTGCCCACTACTTCTTCGCGGGCTTACCTCGGACGCAGGTCTTGAGGATCTCCTCGGCCTGCGCCTTGGCCTTCGGCTTGACCGTGGCCAGCGCGGCCAGCTTGCCGCTTTCGGCCTTGGCCCCGGCGCAGTCGCCAATGGCCACGAGGACCTTCACCAGCTCGTAGTGCGCCAGCGCGTTCTGCGCGTCGAGCGCGACGGCCTTGCGGCATTCCTCGAGCGTGGCCTTGGCCCGCATGTCCTTCTCGACCAGCGCGCGGCAGTAATCGGCCGCCACGCCGCCGTCCCTGGGCTCGAGCTTCGCCGCCTTGGCCAGGGCGTCCACGGCGGCCCCCGCCTGCTTGCGCCGCAGTTCCACCCGCCCGAGCCCGGTCCACGCGGGCGCGAACTTGGCATCGAGCCCGGTCGCCTTGCCCAGCTCCGCGCGCGCCTCGTCGTACTGCCCCTTGTCCGAGAGGAGAAGCCCGAGGTTGGTCAGCACCGCGGCGCTCTCGGGCAGCAGGCGCGCGGCCTGCCGGCACTCGGCGATGGCGCCGTCGAGGTCGCCCTGCTTGCGCAGGACCGAGCACAGGTTGGCATGGCAGGTGCCGTCGTTGGGCTTGCTCTGCAAGGCGCGCCGGTAGGCCGCGGCGGCCTCGCGCGGCTGGTTCTGCGCCTCGCGCAGCAGGCCCAGGTTGAAGGCGGCGCTGCTGTTCTTCGCATCGCCCGCCAGGGCCGCCTGGATCTCCTTCTCGGCGGCCGGCAGGTCGTTCCGGCCCAGCAAGATGGCGCCCAGGTTGCCGTGCGCCGGCGCGAATCTTCCATCGCGGCTCAGGGCCTCGCGATAGGCCTTTTCCGCGCCCGCCATGTCGTTCTTCTTCTCCAGCACC
>JADGRD010000508.1 GCA_017881285.1 Pseudomonadota bacterium
CCCTACGTACGCCGGCCGGACGTCCTGGTCTTGATGTCGCAGGACGCGTTCACGCAGTTCGCGCCGCAACTCAAGCCCGACGGCATCGTGCTCTTCGAGGAAGAGCTGGTGCAACCCGCCGGCAAGCTCCCGCCCACGGTGCGTGCCCTGGGCATCCCGGCCACGCGTTTCGCGGAAGAGCTAGGCCGGCGACTCGTGCTCAACATCGTGATGGTCGGCTTCTTCGCCGGCGCCACCGGCCTCCTGCCCCACGAGGCCGTCGAAAAGGCGGTGCTCGATTCGGTTCCCAAGGGCACCGAGGGCTTGAACCTGCGCGCGCTGGGCAAGGGCTATGATTACGGCCGCGCGCTCCTGGCCTAAGACCGCGGGAGGAAAGATTCCGATGGACGCCAAAGAACTTCCTTGCATCGTCCACCTCGGCAACGGCAAGGGCGCGACCCTGGCCCTGGCCGAGTCAAGCGACGGTCCCGCGTTACTCAAATTCTATCGGGCGATGCCCGAGGAAGACCGCCTGGTCCTCACGGACGACGTCACCACCGCGGACTGGCTGGACCGCTTCCTGGCCAAGCTAGGCAGCGGCGAGGCCATCAGCGTAGTGGGCAAAGTCGGCGGCGAGATCCGCGGCGAGGCGACCCTGCACCGCGCGCTGCACGGCTGGAGCCGCCACGTCGGCGAGATCCGCCTCAACGTGGATCGCGCGGCCCGCGGCCAGGGCCTCGGCCTCGAGCTGGCCCGCCACATCGTGAAGCTCGCCATCGACCGCGGCATCGACAAGCTGGTCGCCCACATGGTCGACAGCCAGATCGCCGCCCAGCGGACCTTCGCGAAGCTCGGCTTTCACCAGGAAGCCGAACTGCCCGGCCACGTGAAGGACATCCACGGCAAGAAGCGCAACCTGCTCATCTACGCCAACGACGTCTCCCAGATCTGGTCCGCGATGGAGAGCCTGCTGGGCGATTTTCGGCCCGACCGGGCGACGCGGTAAAGAAGTGGCGGTTGGCCTCACGGAGGCGAGTACGGCCGAGGATCCAGGGCGCTGGCGGCTGTCGGGCCCGCGCCGGCGCTGGGATAGCGACAAGCACCATGATACCTTGGTGTTGCCCATGCCTCCGCTCGACGATCTGCTACGAAAGGCGAGGCTGCGCCTCCTGCGCATGCACTACGAAGCGGGCGCGGGTCACATCGGCGGCAACCTTTCGGCGTTGGACGCCATCTTGCTCGTGCACGGCGTTCGCATTGGGCGGTTCCACCACGCCTATGCCCGCGGCTACCCGTTGCGCACCTTCGGTTCGCAGTCCTACCCCCGGCGCGAGTCCGGCCTGTCCACCGCGGCGATTCTCGACGGGATGCAAGAGGGGAAGGCATGACCGAGGAATTCTCCCGCAAGGTTGGGCAGCTCCAGGGGCCGATTTTGGTCCTCGGCGCGAGTGGTTTCGTGGGCGCCAACCTGTTCCGTTCCCTGCTTGCTGTCCGGCACGACGTCTATGGCACGACCTCCAGTCTGTCGGCATGGCGGCTGGAGGGCATTCCCGCCGAGAACCTCTTCGCCGCCGATCTTCTGGTGGAGCACAACCTGGTCCGTTTGATCGAGACCGTTCGCCCGCGCACCGTCTTCGATTGTGTCGCCTACGGTGCCTATCCTTGCGAGACAGACGCCGATCTCATGGTTCGCACGAACGTCAGCTTCGCCGTGCGTCTCATCGAGTTGCTGCGCCAGCATGAGGTCGCGCGCTACATCCACGCGGGCAGCCAGTCCGAGTACGGTGACAACGCGGCGGGCACGTTGGAAGACGCGCCGTTGACCCCCAACAGCCACCACTCCGCGTCCAAGGCGGCGGCCTCGGGGCTCGTACACTACTACGGCAAGCACCTGCGGTTTCCCTGCGCCAACCTACGCTTGTATTCGGCGTTCGGGCCCCTGGAGGATTCCTCGCGCCTGATGCCCACCCTCATCGCCCATGGCGTTCGCGGCACCTATCCCCCGTTCGTCAGCCCACAGATATCGCGGGACTTCCTCTACATCGACGACGCCTGCGAGGCCTTCGTGGACGCGGCGCTGAACCTGCCGGCGGATCGTTTTGGTGAATCCTTCAACATCGGCTCGGGGGTGAAGACCACCATCGCCGAGATGGCAGCCCTGGCCCAGAAGACCTTCGGCATTGCCGGCGATCCCCAGTTCACCTTGCCCGACCGCGCTTGGGACATCTCCGACTGGTACGCCAATCCGGCCAAGGCGCGCACGGTGCTGGGGTGGAAGGCCCGCACGCCCCTGGCGCAAGGTCTGGCCAGCATGGTGGCCTGGTACCGCGGGCTCAAGGATCCCGAGCAGTATCGCAAATCGTCGAAGCAGTTCGGAGCCGATGAGGTGCACAGCGTGTCGGCCATCGTGGCCTGCTACCGCGATGGTCAGGCCATCCCCATCATGTGCGAGCGCCTGACCAAGGTTCTCGGCAAGTTGAACATCGGCTACGAGATCATCTTCGTGAACGACTCCAGCCCCGACGACAGCGAGGAGATCATTCGGGGCCTGAGCGCGCGCGACCGACATGTCATCGGCATTACCCACTCACGCAACTTCGGCTCGCAGGCCGCCTTTCGCAGCGGGATGGAGGTCGCCAGCAAGAACGCCTGCGTGTTGCTGGACGGGGACCTGCAGGACCCGCCCGAGCTCATCGAAGAGTTCGTGGCCAAGTGGCGCGAGGGCTACGAGGTCGTCTACGGCCGCCGGGTGAAGCGCGAGGCGCCCTTCCACATGCGGCTGGCCTACAAGGCCTTCTACCGGGTGTTTGCCAAGCTCTCGGACATACCCATTCCCTACGATGCGGGCGACTTCTCGCTAATGGACAAGCAGGTCGTGCGCAGCCTGCTGACTTTTCCCGAACGAGATCTGTTTCTGCGCGGAGTGCGGGCCTTCGCGGGATTCCGTCAGACGGGCGTCGACTACGTGCGGCCCGCGCGGAGGTTCGGCGTGACCACCAACAGCCTGGTCAAGAACATCGACTGGGCCAAGCGGGGTGTGCTGTCCTTCAGCGGCAAGCCGCTCAGCGTCTTGTCCACCTTCGGCGTCCTGCTCTTCCTCTTCTCGCTGTTTCTCATCGCCGCGCAGACTGCCTCGCGTCTCCTCTTTCCCGAACTGGCGCCGCGCGGGATCACGACCACCCTGCTCTTCATCATCTTCTTTGGCTCCATCAACTTCTTCGCCTTGGGCATCATCGGCGAGTACATCGCGAAGATCATGCAGGAAGTGAAGAAGCGGCCGCATTTCATCCGCCGTCACATCGTGCGCGACGGTGAGATCCGGGATGCGGTCGACGAGCACGAGACGAGAGCGACGCGGAGACAAGGGTGGAGCTAAGGGAACGCGCCTGTCCATCCTGCGGTGACGGTGGCGGAAGCCGCGTATTCGTCGAGAGCTCGTTTTGGCCGGTCGGAAGTCGGGGTTCTCGCCTGTCATCGGTCACACGGGGCATAGGAGGAAGGAGCACACTTTTTCCCGCGCGTCATCACCCCTCCGAATGTCCGATTGCGAAGAAGTTCTCAACTGCAGCCCCTCCACCCAGGGGAAAACCTGCCTGACTCCACGGGATTGGCAGCCGCGGGCGCAGGCTCGCCCCCGGCATCTTCACCGCCGCAGCCACCACACCTTGGCCAGGCCGACGAGCAGACCGAACAGGTGTCCCTCCCAGGACGTCTCACGCCGGGCCGGCTTGAGCCCGGCCAGAATCCCGCCGTAGACCACGAGCACGGCGGCGGCCACGAGCAGATCCCACGTTGCCCGGGTGAGATAGGCCAGGCCAATGAGGTAACCGAAGAAACCGAAAACCACGCCGCTGGCACCCATGTGCGCGCCCCGGCGCCCGAACAACCACAGCAGGGCGCCGCTGCCCAGCGCCACGATGGCGGCAGTTTCAGCGAAGCGCCGGCTGCCCAGGCGGAGCACCAGGGCGCCCAGTACCAGAAACGGCGG
>JADGRD010000509.1 GCA_017881285.1 Pseudomonadota bacterium
TTGGCCAGCGCACACTCGCCACATTCGGCTGGCGACGTGACCTGGCTCACTAGCCGGCCAATCCGGTTCTCGTCCGGCCCTGTCCATACGTCGCCAATGGCGAGGGCGCCGTCGCCATCCTCGCCTACCAGGCGGTCGCACGGATAGAGCCGTCCGCTCGCCGCGACGACCAGGTTGCGCTGGCCGTGGTCGCAGCGGTCGCCCGGGAGGTAGCCGCCCTTGATGTGGCTCGCGATCTTGCCGTCGAGCAGCGACAACCAGAACGGTTGCTTCTGGCGATAGGCTTCGACGTACAGGTCGGCGACCCGGGCATAGGCGGCCTGGCATTGCGCGCGCACGGAGTCCGGCGCCCAGTCCGCGGCCCAGTTGACGTTGACCACCAACTCGCGCGCTCCCAGGGCGACGAGCGCGGACACCGATTCGGGCAACCATTCGACGTTGGATGGATCGAGCACCATGACCACGCGCAAGCGCAGCCCGGCCGCCAGGCAGCGACGAATAGCCGCCGTCGTCGTATCATAGGTGGAGCCTCCCGCGGCATCCCGGCGATTGCGATCGTGCGCGGCGCGCGCGCCATCGCAGGATACCGCCACCAGAAAGCGCTCGGCCGCGAGCCAGGCAACGCGCTCGTCGTCGAGGAGCGTGCCGTTGGTGGTGACGGTCGGTCTCACCTCGACGGCGGTCTCGGCGGCCCGTTTCCGCGCGAGATCGGTAAAGGCCACCAGATCCTGCCAGCGCAGCAAGGGCTCGCCGCCGAAGAACACCAGGTGCATGCGCTGGGAAACACGCGCCAGGCAGCGATCGATGGCCAGCCTGGCGATCTCGGCGGACATCGCGCGCGCTTGCTTGCGACCGCCGTAGCAGTAGGTGCAGCGCAGATTGCAGTCGTGGGTCAGACACAGAGTCAGGTGGACGTCGGTCGGCGCACGGTTTGCGTTCAGCACGGGCAGCACTGTGACATCATCCGACGAAACGGCATGCCTGCCAACGAGAAGGAAGAACGCGATGGGGCAGGGCGCATCGACGCGCGCTCGCGCGGCGGTGGAACATCCACTTGGCTGCGCGTCATTCTGCCAGGCGTCGTCACCGCGCTCTTGGTGACGATTTCGGCCCCCGGCTCGGCGCATGGACGCACGCAAGCCCTGCTGTCCTGGATCGCGCTTCTCCCCTTGCTCGCCGCACTGCCGGCCCTGACCCCGCGCCGGGCCGCGCTCGCCGGCTTGGTGGCGGGGACGGCCACGCACCTCGGGTGGGCGGCTTGGCTGCCCGGACTGATGGCCCGCTTCTCGGGATGGTCGCCCGTCGTCGCGGTGCTGGCCGCAATTTTGCTCGCTGTCGCGCACGGCGCGGGCTGGTCCTTGTGGTCATTCGTCGTGCGCCGCACCTGTCCGCCGCTGCACCTCGCCCTGGTCGCGCCCGCGTCCTTCGTAGTCATGGAACGGTGGTTCCCGAGCGTCTTCCCCTGGTCGCTGGGGCTGGCTCACTACCAGTTCCGCGACCTCGCTCAGCTCGCGGAGCTGGGTGGGCCGTGCGTGCTCAGCTTTCTCGAGATCTCGGTAGCGGCCGTGCTGGCGCAAGCTTGGCTGGCCTGGCGAGTGGGACACCGGCTGGCCTGGCGAGGACCGGCGATCCTCGTCGTGGTACTTGCCGCCGCGCTGGCCTTCGGGCACGCGCGCCGGACGAGGTTCGAGGTGTTGCGCGGGCAAGCGCCCAGCGTACGCATCGCGGCAGTGCAGGCCGGCGCCGTGTTTACCGGATGGCAGGCGCAAACCGCGCCCGATCTGCTCGACCGCTATCGCCAAGCCACCGCCGAGATCGAACGCGAAGCTGGCCGCTTCGACTTGCTGATTTGGCCGGAAAAAGCTTCGCCCATCCTACGCAAGGACGCGGTTCACGACTACCCGCCCGGGCATGCGCGCCGCCTGCGCGTCGGATTCGCCTCGCCCCTGCTCTTCGGCGCCGAGGCCATCGCGCCCGGCACGCGGGATCGCTGGAATGCGGCGGCCTTGCTCGATGCGGAAGGTCACCTGCGCGTCGCCTACGCCAAGATGCACCTGATCCTTTGGAGTGAGTGGCTACCTCGCTGGGGTGTGCGTCTGTTCGGTAGGCGATACCAACCCGGCACGAGCCTGGCCCCGATCGCCATTCCGCTCGACGGGCGACCGGGCGCGCAGGCCATGCAGGCCGGGGTCTTCATCTGCTTCGAGTCCGCCTTTCCCGGCCACGTGCGCGCCTTGGTGGCCAGCGGCGCGGAAGTGCTGATCAACCTTTCGGACGACAGTTGGTTCGGCGACAGCGCGGAGCCCGAGCAACACCTCGCGCACCTCGTGTTCCGGGCCATCGAGTCGCGGCGCGATGTGGTCCGGTCGACCGGCTCGGGCATCAGCGCCCTCATCAGCGCGAGCGGTGAGGTCGAACAACGTCTCCCGGTCTCGCATTCGGGCGCCACGGTGGCGGTGCTTGCCGCCGAGCCCCGTTTGCTACGCGTCCACGGCATCTACGCTCGTCTTGGCGATGCCTTCGCGCTTGCCTGCGCCATGCTGACCGCGGCGGCGATGCTTGCGGCTCGAGGGAGAAACTCAGGAAGAGGAACGTAGAAGTGGCCGCTCGTAGTCGTCTCGAGGGCTGTTCTTCGCCTGGCGAACCGCAACAGGTGCGCAAGCGCCGTGATGTGGCAAACTGAGCACAGTCGTGCCTAACGTTCTCACACCGGTGCTGGTGCTCCACGAAGATGGCAAGCCAACGCGCGTTCTCCCTATTCGTGCCGCCAATGTCGTCATCGGTCGCGACGATGGCTGCGACCTGGTGCTTCCCGACCCAAGCGTCAGCAAGCGGCATGCGGAGATCAAGACCATTGGCGAGAAGCGCATCATCGATGACTTGGAAAGCGACAACGGCATCTTCGTGGGGGGCCGGCGAGTCGAATTTCACGTGTTGCGGCCAGGCGACCGCGTCCAGATCGGCGTCTTCCTGGTCGAGTACTTCGAGGACGACACCGCCGCCGCTGCCGCGGAGACCAACCCGAGGGGTTGGAAGATGGACGCTGTTACATACGGAGAGCTGGTGACACGCCAAGGCGGCATTCGTCTTGACGCAGGCATCAAGCACGTGGCGACGATCTTCAGCGAAGACGATCCCAGTCAGAACTGGAAGCCCGATGAGGGGATGGTTTTCGGCCCCGAGGGGGTTCCGGTCGAGGGCATCGGCGCCAACGCGGAGGTGGTTTGGGATGGCCGAGCGCACGTCATCAGGCGCCTGGGCTGGCGCGCTTCGCTGAGCGTCAAAGGCCAGGTCGTCGACTCCCATGTCCTGGTGTGCGGGGATCGGTTCCAGGTCGGGAAGAGCAAGTTCCGGTACGGGTAGCCGAGGGAGCTGTGCCGCCGCCGAGGTGCGAACCTCGGACTGTGCTTTACACCACGTATGCTTGCTAGCATCATCGACGAGGGCCGCTCATGCCCGACTTGAAACAAATCCAGGATGACGCTCTGCTTGCGATCTCGGCTGGCAACTGGATCGCCGCGGCGGAGCTGTACGCGACCTTGGAAGAGCGGGAACCTGGCGCGGGCACTTGGTCGCTAAGGCTCGGCGAGTGCCTGCGTCAGGCGGGCCAGGGGCACGATGCCGTCGTAGCGCTAACCCGCGGCGTGCAAGCTTATGTCCAGTGCGGCAATCAGGCCAAGGCGGCTGCCATCTGCCAGCAGATCTTGGAAATCGATCCGCACAACGCGCACATACGGGCCATCTTGGATTGCCTTGGCGACCTGCAGCGCCCGGCGGCTCTGCCCGACTCTGCCTTTCAGCCGCCAGCCCCGGCCGCGACGGCTCCCGTCGGGGCGGGTCCGGCCCAAGGCTTCGGGAAGTCGGACCTGACGCTGCTGGCGGAAGACCCCCTGGCTGCGATGGATTCGACCGGAGCGAGCCACGCCGATGCCCAGCCCGCCGAGATACCAAGCGAACCCCCGACC
>JADGRD010000510.1 GCA_017881285.1 Pseudomonadota bacterium
CAACGCCTCGCCGCGCACCGACTGGGGCTTGGCGCGCGTGATTCGCTCCACCTCGCGGCGGACGATGCTCTCGATGCGGCCGTCGAGGGACTTGTCCTTGGCCAGCAGGGCAGCCAAGCGGCGAGCCGTGCCCTCGTCGGCTGGTTCGCGCAGGAGCTCGGCCAGGGCCGGCATGTCGAGGGTAAGCATCGTCGAACCGAGGAACTGGGTCTTGCCGGAAGCCTGGTTCGC
This sequence comes from Pseudomonadota bacterium, assembly GCA_017881285.1. GTDB lineage: Bacteria > Myxococcota_A > Polyangia > Fen-1088 > Fen-1088 > Fen-1118. The sequence continues at coordinate 232 of JADGRD010000510.1, forward strand.
TTCGCCCTCGGAGATGATCTCCGCGCTGGCAAACAGGGCGTCGAGAGCGGCCTGGGAAAGGTGCTCGCGGATCTCGCGCTCGATGAGCGGAATCTTGCGCACCTGTACCATCGGCCGCAGCTCGTAGGCCGAAGTTGGCCGGGCTTCGGAGGCGGGGTTGGCAAGGGGTTCGTCTGGCATGATGATCTTCAGGCGACTATGTGGTGCCATGTGTTGAGATGTAGGATAACATGCTCCACTATCTTGGCAAGAAAACGCTCGTCGCGGCGTCTGCTGTCCTGTGAATCCTTGCCGGCTACTTGGTGAAGAGGGTCGAGTCCACCGACTTATCTGAGCCGTTTTCATGGTCTGGCGAACACTGTCGACAGAATCAGTGGAAGATCCGTGCAAAATGCTCACGCCCCTGCCGTTCGTCGGTGACGATGCCGCGCTGATCCAAGCGCTGCGCGCCGGCCACCCCGGCGCGGCCGCCGTCTTCTACGATCAGCATGCCTCCGACGTGTACCGCGCGCTGCGCTCGACATTGGGAGCGGACGAGGAGATCCCCGACCTCCTGCAGGAGGTGTTCATTCGCGCGCTCGATCAGATTGGCAAGTTGCGCGACACCGAACGGGTGCGAAGTTGGCTCACCACCATCGCGATCTACGTCGCCCGCGAGCAGATCCGGCTGCGCGCGCGGCGAAGTTGGCTGCGCATGTTCTCGCCGGAACGGACGCAACCCGGTCACCTGGACCAGCCTCCCTCCGAGGCCCGCCTTGCGCTACGCGAGGTCTATGATGTAATCGACAAGTTGCCGGTCGACGAACGCATGGCCTTTGTTTTCCGCTTCATCGACGGCATGACCCTGCCCGACGCGGCGGAAACCTGTGAAACGTCGCTCGCCACATTCAAACGACGGTTGGCCCGCGCCGAGAGGCGATTCCTGGAAGCGGCCCGCAAGCGGCCAACCCTCGCATACTTGCTGGAGGAAGGGACGAGATGGAACGTCCAAAAACACAGCTAGCGGAGTTTGGCGCCGCCGTCCGCGAGGCACTCGCGGCCGAGTCGTCGGCGTCCGCGGAGATCCGCCTGGCGCGCGCCGGGTTCCTCCAGCAGGTCGCCACGAAGAACGCGGCGGCCGCCAATTGGCCGCGCCGGGCGCCCGCGCGCCGCTGGCGATTCTTGCTGCTCGCCGGGGCGACAGCCGCGGGAGCCATCGCGCTCTGGACGTGGACGCGCCTTCCGGTCACCTTTCAGGTTGGCGCATCGGGCGCTCCCGGGCAGCCGGGCCATCTCGTCATCGCCCTGGGCACCACGCCGACGCCCCTCCGCTTCTCCGAGGGAAGCTCGCTCATGCTCGGCGAAGGTGGGCGGCTGCGCGTGCTCGCCACCGACCCGAAAGGCGCACGCGTCCTGGTCGAGGACGGCACGGTGGACGTGAGCATTGCCCCCGCGAGAGTGGGCAAGAAGCAATGGAATTTCGAGGCCGGACCGTTCTCCGTCCTGGTCACGGGAACCAGGTTCAAGCTGTCCTACCGCGCGCTCGACCAGTCGTTCGGCATCGCGATGCAGGAAGGACGGGTCGTCGTCTCGGGGGCTTGCCTGAGTGGCCCGACACCCGTGGCGGCGGGAGCCCGGCTCGATCTGTCTTGCCTGGCCAAGCCAGTGCCGCCAGTGCGGATGGCGGATCTCGCACCCGAGACGCCAACCCAGCGAGGCAGCGCCGAGCTCGCCGCTACGTCGGGCAGGCCCTCGCGTGACGCCTCGCTGTGGCGCGATCTGCTGGCGACCGGACGCCTGCAAGAGGGGCTGCGCGCGGCCGAACGTGCCAATTTCACTCGGGTCTGCCAGGCCGCGACCGCGAAGGAATTGCTCGCTTTGGCCGATGCCGCCCGGCTCTTCGGGAGCACCGCCCGGGCCGTGACCGCCCTGCGCGTCTTGCGGCAGCGTTTCCCCTCGTCGGCCGAGGCGACCATTGCGGCCTTCACCTTGGGTCGCATCGCCTTCGAACAGAAACACGCGTACGCGGAGGCGGTGACATGGTTCGCCACCTACCTGCGCGAACAGCCGAGCGGGCCGCTCATGGGCGACTCGGTCGGCCGTCTCATGGAGGCCAGGCTGCGCGCCGGTGACCAGACCGGCGCCCGCACGGATGCAGAACAGTACTTGCGCCGATTCCCCGAAGGGCCATACGCTTCGGAGGCGCGAGGCATTCTGTCGAAGTGAACCGCGGATTTCTTCAACGACCGAGCGATGGCCCGGGTGGGGCTAGGCATGTTCTGGCCTGCGCCGCCGGGCTGTATCTCGCCATCGTGGGCTCGGCGGTGGCCGCGCCCGTCGAGAACCGCCCGGAGCTCCGGGTTCTGCTAGTGGTCGACCGGCCGAACGATCCCTTCATCGAGCGCATCCGGGCGGAGGTTGTCGCGCTTGGCTTGGGCGTGGTGACCCGCGGCCCGGTGGGCCCTCTCGAGGCGGACGCGCGCGCGCAACAGGCGGTCGCGGCCATTCGCGTGCTGGCCTCGCGCAAGGGGGTCGAGGTGTGGATGGCGGATGTGACGACTGGCCGGACGCTGGCTCGCCAACTGATCGTCGACGAGCGGCCGCAGGGACCGGACCAGACCCTGATCGCCCTGCAGACCTCGGAGATCCTCCGGACCAGTCTCTTCCCGCAGGCCGCCAAGCCCCGCCCCACGCCGCCGCCCGCGCCGGTCCGGCCGCCGGAGCCGCCTCCACCCATCGCGCAACCCGCGCGGCCTTCCTCCAAGAGCGCTATCGTCACGGGCTTTGGCCCGTACTACAGTCCTGGGGGTGCAAGCGCCTCCTTTCAGGAATGGCTCTCGCTCCAGAGGAGGTGGCAACGTGGATTCGGTGTGGCGCTCGACGGTAGCTGGCCGATTCTGCGCGGGTCGCTCTCACGCATAGAAGGCAGCGCGCTGGTCGGCGCCTACACGCTGGGTGCCGAGATCTTTGCCACCCTCCCCGCCAAGGAATCGAAGTGGGTCCTGACTGCCGGCATCGGGGGCGGCGTCCTCTATCTGAGAACCGTCGGCGAGAGTAACGCAGCCTTGGTAGGGACCTCGGCAAGCAAGGTGGTTGGACACGGCTACGCGCGCGTTGAGGCCGGAGTGCGGCTGTCGAGCTGGGCCAGGCTCGCGCTCACCACGCTGGCGGGCACCACCTTCCAAAGCGTCACGATTCGCTATGCTGGCAACCCGGCCGGGAGCTGGGGCTCGGTACTGCTGGCGGCCTTCCTGAGCTTCGGGGCGGAGTGGGAGTAGCCGACCGACCTAGGGCTCGAAGCGGAGGTCGTCGATCCAGATATCGAACTGCTGCCGGGGATAGGTGATGAATCCCACCAATTGATCCTGCCGCATGGGCACCTGGGGACTGCCCCACCCGCTTTGCGCCAGAGTGTCGAAGCGGATCTCGTACCGACGCCAGTCGTGCGTCAGAGGTACCGTGGTGCCGTAGAAATCCTGAAACAAAATATCAAAGCAATCACGCATAAATTCTTTGACCACCGGTGACGTTGGCGCAGAACTGATCACGGCGCCGAGCAAGCGGTCGCCCAAAAAAGTAGAGCGCATTTGCGCTTTTACTCTTTCACCCACTGTTTCCTTGTCGCCTTCTCCCGCTTTGGTACATCTAAGCACTTCATTTTGGTAATGCTGATAAACCAAATCACAAATCCGTGGAATAAGATTAAGGTAAGTGGGGCGGACCAGGCGGATATCCTCAAACTCGCGCTCTT
>JADGRD010000511.1 GCA_017881285.1 Pseudomonadota bacterium
CCCAGCCCGGCGCTATTCAGGGTACAGCCGGCAAAGGCCCCCAGGCCCAGCGCGAGCAAAACCAGCGTCGATCTCTTCATGGCAAGTTCACGGGACTTGACGCTCGTTGCTGCTCACTGGAAGGAGACAACGGCGCCGCAGCACTCATCATGACACCACGGATGGTTGGAGCGGTAACAAAGAAGAATCGGCCAAGAAACTGACAACGAACCAACGTATACCGTCGGTGTAGGGGCAACGGCGCCAAAGTAAGACGTGGTGGGCGATCTGACTTGGAAGCCTAGGAGCAGCTACCCAGGGCCCGTGTCCTTCGACGGAGAAGGAGCGAGAGAGCCGCGCTCGACGAGGCGCACCGTCACGGTGAGCCCCAGTTCCGACGAAAGCCCGCGGCGTAGGCGCTCCAGACGGGTTTGTTGTTTTCTCACCTCGTCGAAGTCGCTCGAATCCTCGACGCCCACCAGGAGGGTGAGGCTGTCCATGCCCCCTTCCCGCTCGATCTGGATCCGGTGCGCCGAGGCATGCCCTTCGATCTCGACGAACAGCTCGGCTACCCGGCGCGGGTCCACCTTCACTCCACGCACGATGAAAATGTCGTCGCTGCGCCGCTCGACCCGCGCCATGCGCCGGGTGGTGCGTCCGCACGGACACGTCCCCGGCAGCAGGCAAGTCACGTCGCGCGTGCGGAACCGGATCACGGGGAATGCCTCCTTGGACAGCGTGGTGATCACCAGCTCGCCGGGCTCCCCGGGGGCGACGGGCGCCAGGCTTGACGGATCGACGATCTCGACCAGGAAATGGTCCTCGTTGATGTGCAGCCCGTTGCGCTCTTGGCACTCGCCAGCCACGCCCGGCCCCATGACCTCGGACAACCCGTAGTTGTCGGTTGCCACCACGCCCAGGCGTTCCTGGATCTCCTGGCGAATGATGTCGGACAAAGGCTCCCCGCCCAGCAAGGCCACGCGCAACGACAGTGCCCCCCGCGGCGATCCCTGCTCTTGCAGGGTGCGTCCGAGCAGGGCCGCATAGCCGGGCGTGGCCACCAGGGCCGTGGTCTTGAAATCACGCATGATCTTGATCTGCCGGCGGGTGTTTCCCGTCGATGTCGGGATGACCGAGGCGCCGATGCGCTCGGCCCCGTAGTGGACGCCGAATCCGCCGGTGGACAGGTTGTAGCCGAGCGCAATCTGGACCACATCGTCCTTGCTCACACCGCCGGCCACCAGCACGCGCGCCATGAGATCGGACCAGGTCTTGATGTCGTTGCGCGTGTACCCCACGACAACCGACATGCACGTCGAGGCGTGAATGCGCACGACCTCGCGCAAGGGCACGGCGAACAGGCCATAGGGGTAGTTGGCCTGCAGATCCTCGCGGGTCGTGAACGGCAGGCGTCGCAAGTCATCGAGCGCGCGCACGTCGTCGGGATCGATGCGGCTGCCGTCGAACCGCTTGCGGTAGAAGGGCACGTGCAGGTACGTGCGCACCATGACCGCCTGCAGCGCCTCCAACTGGAGCGCGGCCAGAGTGTCCTTCGCCATGCACTCTCGTTCTGGTTCGTGGATCATGGTCGTCACCTTCCCGTGTCCATGGCCGCCTCGGCGTCGAGATCGCGACCCAGGTAGGCCCGCTCGACGTCGCGATTGGCCAGCAATGACTCGGCCGCTTCCTCCAAAATGATGCGGCCGGTTTCCAGCACGTAGCCGCGGTTGGCGATCTTGAGCGCCGCCCGCGCGTTCTGCTCGACGAGCAGCACGGTATTGCCCGCGTCGCGCAGCTGGCGAATGGTCGCGAAGATCTCCTTCACGACCAGGGGGGCCAGTCCCATCGATGGTTCGTCGAGCAGGATGAGCGTGGGGCGGGCCATGAGCGCGCGGCCGAGCGCCAGCATCTGTTGCTCGCCCCCCGACAGGGTCCCGGCCAGTTGCTTGCCTCGCTCACGCAGGCGCGGAAAGAGGGCGAAGACGCGTTCCAGATCGTCCTCCACGCCCCCACCGGCCGGGCGCCGCAGGCGCGCCGTGGCCCCGAGGAGCAGATTCTCGCGCACGGTCAAGGGCGCGAACACCTGCCGCCCCTCGGGCACCAGCGAACAGCCTCCGCGGGCGATGGCCTCGGTGCGCGCCGCGGTGATGTCGCGATCCTCGAAGCGGATCTCGCCCGACTGCGCGCGTAGCAGGCCCACGATGGTGCGCAGCAGGGTTGTCTTCCCGGCGCCGTTGGCACCGATGATGCACACGATCTCTCCAGGTCTGACGTGCAAGGAAACGTGGCGCAGGACCTTGAGACGGCCGTACCCGGACTCCACGTTGCGCAGGCGAAGAACACAACCCGGATCCTCGTTAGGCATCCTCGTCTCCCAGGTAGGCGCGCACCACTTCGGCATTCTTCTGGATCGCCAGGGGCTCGCCCTCCGCGATCTTCTGCCCCTGACACAAAACGACGATCTCGTCGGAGATGCCCATGACCAAGCCCATGTCGTGCTCGACCAACAGCACGGTCACGCCGCTTTCGCGGATGCGCCGGATGAGCTTGCCGAGCTCCACTGTCTCGCGCATGTTGAGGCCGGCGGCGGGCTCGTCGAGCAGCAGGAGCCTGGGCTTGCTGGCCAGGGCGCGGGCCAGTTCGATCGCGCGCTGCTCGCCGTAGGCGAGCTGGGTCGCCTCGCTGCCGGCCAGCCCATCGATGCCCAGGAAGCGCAGGGCCGCCAGCGCCTCTTCGCGCAGGAAGCACTCCTCCCGCCGGGTGCGCGGCAGAGGCACCAGGCTGGCCAGGAAGCCGGCCCGCCCACGGGTGTGCGCGCCGACCATGACGTTCTCGAGTGCGGTCATCTGCGGGAACAAGCGAATCTGCTGGAAGGTGCGCCCCATGCCCGCGGCCACTTGCCTTTGCGGACGCCCGGTGGGCAGGCGCGCGCCGGCGAAGGTCACGCTGCCACCGTCGGGCACGCTGGCGCCGAAGATCAGATTGAAGAGCGTTGTCTTGCCCGCGCCGTTGGGCCCAATGACCGCCTTGATGGCTCCGCCCGCCACTTCGAAGCCAACATCGTCGACGGCACGCAGGCCCCCGAAGCTCTTGCATAGACCCTGGACCGACAGCAGGCTCACGTTGGCTGTCCCTTTTCGCGGCGGGGAATCAAGCGCAAGAGCCGCTGCGCCAGGTCCGCTCGCAACAAGCCCTGCGGTGAGAAGAGCATGATGAGCAGGAGGATCCCGCCAAACACCGCGTCGTCATACGAACCGAACGAGCCGCGCAGCGAGAGGAAATTGAGAAGCACGCCCATGACCAGGGCGCCCCACAGGTTGGCCATGCCGCCGATGGCCACGATGGCCACCATGCGCACCGACTTCATCATCGACGCCTCCGACGGTCCGATGCCACCGTTGTAGTGAGTAAGGAAGACGCCACCCAGGGCCGCCAGGACGGCCGACAAGATGAACATCTTGAGCTTGGTGTCCTGCGTGTCGACGCCACTGGCCGTGGCCGCCTCCTCGGCGCCGTGGATGGCGCGCAGGGCGCGGCCCACGCGCGAGCGCACCAGGTTGCCGAGGAGAAGCAGTGTCACCAGCACCAGGCCCCAGGCCAGGTAGTAGTTCGAGACCCGCACCGCGGCCTTGCCGCTGACGACGAGACCAGGTGCCAAGCGAAAGGCGGGAATGTCCGAAATGCCGTCGGCGGCGCCGAGCAAACTGGAGCCCAACACCCAGCGATATACGATGGTGCCGAACCCCAGGGTGGCCATGGCGAGAAAGTGACCCTTGAGACGCAGCACGGGCTTGCCAATCACGTAGGCCACCCCTGCCGCCACCAGCAAGGCGGCGATGCAGGCCGGCCAGGCGCCCACCATCAGCGAGGGGCTGCCATAGGCGTCCTGGCCGGCGGAGAGCAGGCCGAACCCGGCCGCAGCCCGTACCCAGCCGTGGCCGGAGCGTTCAGCCAGGTTGTAGGTGGTGAGGAACCCGG
>JADGRD010000044.1 GCA_017881285.1 Pseudomonadota bacterium
AGCGCGGTCAAGGCGAACAACCCAGAGGTGGCTGAGGCGCAGAAACGCGGTATCCCCGTGATCCCACGCGCCGAGATGCTCGGCGAGCTGATGCGGGTCAAGGACGGCGTGGCGGTCGCGGGCTCGCACGGCAAGACCAGTACGACCACCATGGTCGCCGCCATCCTGGCGCACGCTGGTCTGGACCCGACCGTGGTCATCGGCGGCAAGGCCAAGGTCTTCGGTTCCAATGCGCGGCTCGGCGCGGGCGAGGTGCTGGTGGCCGAGGCCGACGAGTCCGACGGCTCGTTTCGCCACCTGGCGCCCATGGTCGCGGTCATCACCAACATCGATCGCGAGCACATGGATCACTACGGCACCGAGGCGGCGCTGCGCGCGGCTTTTCTCGATTTCGCCAACCAAGTGCCCTTCTACGGCGTGGTCGTGCTCTGTGCGGACAACCCGACTGCGGCCGGGCTGCTGCCCGAGCTGCTCAAACGGCACGTGACCTACGGTCTCTCCGCGGGCGACTACCGTGGCGAGATCCTGTCAGCCGACGCGCACGGCACGCGCCTGCGGGTGCGGGTGCGCGACGAGGCGCGCGGCGAGGTGCTGGTGCGCATGCCCGGCATCCACTACGCGCAGAACGCGCTGGCCGCCCTCTGCGTGGCCGACGTGTTCGAGGTTCCTTTCCAGGCGACTTGCGAGGCGCTGGCCGCGTTCGGCGGCGTCGACCGGCGCTTTTCCGTGCGCGGCGAGGCCCGGGGCGTGCTCGTCGTCGACGACTACGGCCACCATCCGACCGAGATCGCCGCGACCATCGCCGCGGCCCGGCTCTTCGGCCGCCGTCTGGTGGTGGCGTTCCAGCCCCACCGTTTCACCCGCACCCAGGATCTGATGCAGGACTTCGCGCCCGCCCTGGCCGGCGCCGACGAGATCGTGCTCACCGACATCTACCCGGCCGGCGAGCCGCCCATCCCCGGCGTGGACACTCAGGCCGTGCTACGCACCTTCCCGCCCGGCGCCAAGGTCAGCTACGGCCCGCGCAAGGAGTTGGCCGGCCATCTCGCCGCGCGCCTGCGCGAAGGCGACCTGCTGCTCACACTAGGGGCGGGTGACATCACGCAAGTGGCGGGCGAGGTGCTGGGACGGCTCGATGCGGCCGCCGTTCGATAAGTGAAAAACTTGGCGGTTCGGAAAAGCCGGGCGATGTTTGCTCTGTGCGCGAATTCCGTGATAGCGGCCCCGTGATGGCCCTTGGCACATCCGGGGCCGCGACCGTCCGTAGCTGGGCGGGAGGAGCGCCGTGAACGGAAGCCCCGCGGTGCTCGACGTGGAACGGTCGCGCGGCGGCTCCTTCCGGCGGCGGAGCAACCGCCGCATCTCGGTGCAAGGCCGAAGTCCGCTCCTCTGGATCGGGCGCGTGGGCGTCGGCGTGGGGCGTTCGGGGCTGCGCATCGGACGCGTGGCAGGCAAGCTCGTGGTGCTGGCCGCGGCGATCGTGGCCTGCGCCTGGGGTGGGCGCCTGGGCCTCCGTCACGTCATCGACTCGCCGAGATTCCAGCTCCGAACCATCGAATTCTCGCCTACGCCCCACCTCGGGCAGGCCGAGGTGCTCGCTCTGGCCGGGGTCAAGGTGGGCGATCGGCTGCTCGGGATCGACACCGACGCGGTGGCCGCGCGCATCGCCACCCATCCCTGGGTCAAGAGCGTGCGCGCCAGCCGGCGACTGCCCGGCTGCCTGGTCATCGAGGCGAGCGAGCGACACGCGGCGGCGGTGGTCGCCCTCTCGGGCCTCTACCTCATCGACGACAGCGGCCGGCCCTTCAAGCGCGCGAACATGGATGAGGCGGACGGGGTGCCCGTCCTCACCGGCATCGAGCGCGACCGCTACGCCGAGATGCGCGAGGTGAGCGAGGCGGCCTTCCGCGAGGCGCTCGCCCTGCTGCGCGAGTACCGGGACAAGCCGGGGCGGCCGGCGGTGGGCGAGATCAGCATCGATCCGGGGTTCGGATTCTCGCTCCTGCTCTTCGAGGGCGGGGCCGAGATCCGGCTGGGCCGGGGAAATTACGGCAAAAAATTGGCGCAACTCGATCAGATCTTCGAAGCTGTGATGGCAAAGGGTACGGGTGGGCTGTCCGCGCTTCGGATCGTGCATCTCGACCTTCCCGAGAGCGGCCGCGTTCCCGTACTCCTGCGCAAGGGCGCGGAGCCCTCCGCTCCGTCGCGAACCGCGCCCGTGAAAATCGCCAAGAACTAATCGCAACGACCAGCAAGTAGGCAAAACATGGCCAGACGAAGCTCCGACATCATCGTTGGACTCGACATCGGAACCACCAAGATCGCCGCGGTAGTGGCCGAGATGGGGGACGGCGGCCTCGATATCATCGGGGTCGGTACCCATCCGTCGCGGGGGCTCAAGAAGGGCGTCATCGTCAACATCGACTCGACGGTGGCGGCCATCAAGCAAGCGGTGCTCGAGGCCGAGGGCATGTCGGGCTGCGAGATCTCGCAGGTCTACGTGGGCATCGCCGGCGGTCACATCAAGGGCATCAACTCGACCGGGACGGTCGCGGTCAAGGACAAGGAAGTGCGCACCAGCGATGTGGCCGAGGTGCTGAAGCTGGCGCGCGCCATCGCCTTGCCCGCCGAACGGCACATCGTGCACGTGCTGCCGCAGGAGTACAAGATCGACGGGCAGGACGGCGTGCGCGAACCGCTCGGCATGTGCGGCGTGCGCCTGGAGGCGCGCGTGCACATCGTGACCGCCGCGGCCGCTGCCATGCAGAACGTGATCAAGTGCTGCACCCGCTGCGAGCTCGAGGTGCTGGACATCGTGCTCGAGCCGCTGGCCTCGGGCGAGGCCGTGCTGGAAGAGGACGAGAAGGGCCTCGGCGTCGCGCTCGTCGACATCGGCGGCGGCACCACCGACATCGCCATCTTCACCGAGGGCTCGGTCGCGCACACCAGCGTGATCCCGCTCGGCGGCTACCAGATCACCAGTGACATCGCCTTCGGCCTGCGCACGCCCCCGCACGAGGCCGAGAAGATCAAGCACCAGTGGGGCTGCGCCCTGGCCAGCATGGTGGGCGAGGACGAGACCATCTCCGTCGCCTCGGTGGGCGGGCGCGCGCCGCGCGTCTTGCCGCGCCAGGTGCTCTGCCGCGACATTATCCAGCCGCGCATCGAGGAAATCTTCTCCTTCGTCAAGGCCGAGATCGCGCGCCTGGGCTGCGACGACCTGCTCGCCTCGGGCGCCGTCATCACCGGCGGCTCGACGCAGTTGCCGGGCATGGCCGAGCTGGGCGAGGACATCCTGGGCATTCCCGTGCGCCTGGGCATTCCCAGGGGTGTCGGTGGCCTTGCCGACGTGGTCAAGTCGCCGAGCTTCGCGACGTCGGTCGGGCTGGTGCAGTACGCGGCCAACCAGCAAGGTAGCCAGACGCGTGACCCCAACCCGCCGATGCGCGGTGGCTTGTTCGGGCGCTTTCGCCGCGTCATTTCCAATGCTTTCTAATGAATGGGGACCCTGGGAGGGTCCCCACACCCCCCCGCGATGGTGCGCGCCCGGCACAGCTGGGCGGCTCCCACGCGGCAACCGCGGAAAATCACGAAAAAAGCGGCAAAAAATTTGGCACGGCGCCGCCCGCGTGCGATCCAAGGAGACTAGGGAGAATTCACATGCTCGAATTCGACGTTCCTGTTCCGGGTCCGAAGATCAAGGTCGTGGGTGTGGGCGGAGGCGGCGGCAATGCCGTCAACACCATGATCGAGGCTTCCGTTCTGGGCGTGGATTTCGTGGCCGCCAATACGGATTGCCAGGTGCTGGAAACCAACCAGGCGCCGACTAAGATCCAGATTGGCAAGACGCTGACCAAGGGGCTTGGCGCCGGGGCCAATCCCGACATCGGCTGCGCCGCCGCGCTCGAGGATGCCCAGCGCATCGGCGAGGTCCTGGCCGGCGCGGACATGGTCTTCGTCACCGCGGGCATGGGCGGCGGCACCGGCACCGGCGCCGCGCCGGTCATTGCGCGGGCCGCCCGCGAGCTGGGCGCGCTCACCGTCGGCGTGGTGACCAAGCCCTTCATGTTCGAGGGCCTGCAGCGCAAGAAGAAGGCCGGCACCGGCATCGCCGAGTTGGCCAAGGCCGTCGACGCTCTCATCGTGATTCCCAATGATCGTCTGATCGTGCTCGCCGGCAAGAGCCTGACCTTGCGCGAGTCGTTCAACATGGTCGACAGCGTGTGCCTGACCGCCGTGCGCGGCATCAGCGACCTGGTCATGGTGCCCGGCCTCATCAACGTGGATTTCGCCGACGTGCGCTCGATTATGACCGGCATGGGCCGCGCGCTCATGGGCTCGGGCGTGGGCAAGGGCGAACGGCGTGCGCTCGACGCGGCCCAGATGGCCATCACCTCGCCGCTGCTCGAGGACGTCTCTATCAACGGCGCGACCGGCATCCTGGTCAACATCACGGGCGGGCCGGATCTCATGCTCGCCGAGGTCAACGAGGCATGCAGCCTGGTGCACGAGGCCGCCGACCCCGACGCCAACATCATTTTCGGCTCGGTCATCGATCCGAACCTGGCCGACGAGGTGCGCATCACCGTGATCGCGACCGGCTTCCAGAGCCGCGCCGCGGTCGAGGCCTCCACCTTCTCGGGTGCGCGCCCGCAGGTCAAGAAGCTGGCCGAGAACCAGATGACGCTGCCCATGTACAGCCCGCCGTCCGAGACCGTAATTGCGGTAGCGTCCACGATGGCGACCCCGCAGAGCTCGGTGCCGCCGTCCCTTCGGGCGCACCCTGCGGGAAGGTCCCTGGGTCCCGCCGTGGCGAGCCTGGCGCCGCCGGTATCCGAACCGCTCGAGGCCTCCGATACCGAGGTCGAGATCGACGCCGCCGAGATCCTGCGCTATCCACCCCTGCCTCTGCTCGCCACCCCCGGGCCCGTGACGCCACCCATGGCGCCACTGCCGGCGCCCGACTCGCGGCCCGTGATCCGGCCGGCCGTGGCCTCGCCCATCGCCACGGCCAGCGCCACCAGCAGCGCTCGCCGCGTGGCCCCCAGCGCCGGGGCCGGGCTGGCGACCGCTCACCTCGGTATCGAGGAGAGCGAGTTCGACAAGCCAACCTACCTGCGCCGGGCGATGGCTGGTGAAGGCCTCCGCATGCCGGGCGACGGCAAAGTCTAGGTCAGCGGGTAGAGGTCATCGTGGCGGGCGGGCGGAAAGGCCCAGCGGGCGCGAACAAGGTTCTGGCGCGTAACCGCAAGGCGCGCCACGAATACACCATCGACGAGACCTGCGAGGCCGGCCTGGCCCTCGTCGGGTCGGAGGTGAAGTCGATCCGCGACGGCAAGATTGCCTTGGTCGATGCCTACGCGGTCATCGAAGGCAACGAAGCCTGGTTGTGCGAGGTGGACATCGGCGTCTACGCCTTCGCGCACGCGCGCAATCACGATCCGCGCCGGCGCCGCAAGCTGCTGCTGCACCGAAGCGAGATCGATCGCCTGGCCGGCAAGGTGCAGGCGAAAGGCCTGACCCTGGTGCCGCTCTCGCTCTACGAGAAGCGCGGCCGGGTCAAGGTCGAGCTGGCCCTGGTCCACGGCAAGCAGGAATACGACCGCCGCGACGACGTGCGGAAGCGCGAAGACCAACGCGACATCGATCGCGCGATGAAGAGCCGAAGACGGTAGGGCCTCTAGAAGTCGGGACGTCGTGGCCATGGTCGTGGCCGTGGCCAGCGACCTTGTCTGCTCAAGGCCACCTTTCCAAGCTCCATATCTCCCCGATTAGGGGAACTTGAGCGTCGAAAAGAGCGCTACGATGTTCGCCTTCATTGCCGTCACTTCGCTCGCGCTCATGACGTTGTTCGTGAAGAGAGCTTCCCGCATGAGGACCGGATCCGGCTGGCTCAGGTCGCCCCCGCCGCCAAGGTGGATGGCCGTCCCCGCGTTGAGCTTCCCCGCCTTGGGAGGCGATTTCGTAAGCCCTAGGGTGCCGTTCAGGTAAACAATCACAGCGTTCGCGGTCGGGTCGTACTGGGTCACGACCATGGCGTTCTCGACGGGTGACGTACCGTAGTCGTACATATCGTTGTTTTCCTCCTCCTCCGCGCCGACGCAGTATTTGTTGGACGCGCCGCAGTTGGTGGCAATGCAGCAGCCGCCCGAATCTTTCCACCCGTACGCCAGGGCGAGCATGAAATCGGTCCCGGTGGTGTCGGTCGCGTTGTACTTGTGGGTAAGGCCGATGACGCCGCAGCAATAGACTTGATTGGCGACCGGCTTTCCATTGTACATGATGCCCATGGCCTTCGAACCGCCGTTGATACCGGTGGCGAAGTTGTCGCCGGAGAGTGCATATTCCTGCGGCGAAACCGTCGTGACGATCGGCAAGCCCGTCGCTGACTCGATCGTGAACTTCGCGGCGCAAGTGTAGCCGCCGGCACTACAGTCCGGATTCCAGGGTGTCTTCCACACCGCCGGTAGCAGATCGTTACTTCCTTTGTGGATCTGGGCGTATATCTTCGAGAGCACGCAATTCGACTGGGTCCCGCCGCAGTAGGCGCTCCAGGTCGTCATGTCCGCCTTGTGGTCGCTGGTCTGGCCGACATCGAGCGTCGCCGCTTTGCTGTCCGAGGCCTTTCCGAGCTGAAAGAGCGGGCCTGTGTAGCTCGACGTCATTGCCCTCGCCACGCTGTACGCCTCCGCGCACCCGCCGGAAAGCACGTCGCAAGGGCCTTGGTAGGCCACTGTGGTGCCGCCGGTTCCGGTCTGGCCACCGCTTCCCGTGATCCCGCCGGAGGCCGTCGTGCCGCCGGAAGCCGTAGCTCCTCCGCGAGCGGTTGCTCCCCCCGCTGCCTGCTGGCCGCCCGAGCTGGGGGTGCCACCGGTGAGGGGTATGCCGCCGCTCGCGCTGCTACCGCCGCTCGACTTCGTGCCGCCCGTGGCCGTAATGCCGCCCGAGCTGGTGGCGCCGCCGCTCCCGGCCCTGCCGCCCGCGGCCGTGGTGCCGCCCGAGCTGGTGATGCCGCCGCTCCCGGTCGTGCCGCCCGCAGCCGTGGTGCCGCCCGAGCTGGTGATGCCACCGCTGCCCGCGCTGCCGCCGGAGCCGCCCCCGCCGCCACCCGATTGATCCTGTCCGCCGGTGCTGGTGACGCCTCCTGTCTGCGAGGCGTCGCTCGGGGCGGTCGTTCCGCAACCTGCAAGGGCCAAGAGTGTGACTACACCTGAGAAGAGAACACTAGCTCTCATGTGACTGCTCCTTCGGCGAATGGGGCGTTCGACGAGCTGCGCGCGAAGTACAAGCGCCCTTCTCGAATGGCCGCATCGCATTTCAGATTGTCCGATAACGGATCTTGGACGAAGCCGCTTGCACGGCAGGGCAGCTTGGCGGCCGTGCTGCTTGGCAGGCATGCAGGTGGGGTGGGCTTCATCCTGACCTGACATGGTCGCTCGGACGCTAGTCGTTTCAAGCGCCATTTTTCCTTGGCAGAATCGCATCCCTTCACCGCATCTGCAGAACACCCAAGAAGCATTGCGTCAGCCATTGTGTCCTGCACCACAAAGCTATCCCCTACCCAAGGGAAAACAAGCCCAATCTTGCCGAAGTTGCCGGGCGGTATGGAGACGATCGGGCAATTGTGCGGTTTCTCGATCGCGGTTTGCGCGGCCGTCAGGTGGCGACGAAGCAAAGGCAACCGAACACTTGAGCGACGGATTACCCCGCGCGCGGGAGGATCGCGAACCCGCCGTTCGGCCTGATCGTTTCCATCCTGGCTCACGGCGGTTCTGGCGGCCAGCCCGCGGTTGACACCTGCCGATGTCTAGCGGACACTGGAAGTGCGTGCGCATCTCCAACCTAGCCGCATGGTGCATGGGTAGTCTGCTTTGCCTGGCTTGCTCCGGCAAGAACGATACCGACGGTGGACTTGTCCACTTGGATGGTCCGGCCGGCTCACCCGACGCAGGCCCCGCGACTCCCACATTCAAGGTGATCGACATTCCGGAATGCGGCCAGGCGGGCTATCAAACCGTCGCTGCCGCGAATGGCAGCAAAGTTGTGTTCGCCACCTTGGCAATCACCAGCAAGACCGCACCTTGCCCCGTCGAGAGCCGCACCGGCACGACGGCCGACGTTTTTGACGTTTGCGTGGTGTTGCCCACGGCGACAGGATTCACAGGCAGCATTGCAACCTCGCAACCCTACCTTGTGAAAATGGGTGTGGGCATCACCCTCGACAAGTCAGGCGAGCCCGTGCTGGCGTACACCGGCGGTCCATCCGCGGGATTCCGCTGTGGAGCCTCGGACATGCTGATAGCGAGCGTGAGCGGCGGAAAGCTTGGAACGCCGCGCACCATCGCAGCCGATTCGCAGTCAACCGGCATGCCCGCCGACCAGGCGCCGAATTGTGCAGCCCAGGATGTGTGCAACCAAGGCGATGCCACCGGCTACTGGCCGTCGATCGCTCGCGATCCCTCGTCGGGCGCGCTGGGTGTCGCGTTCCGCGATATGCACTTCGGTTTTGCGGATACCGACTTCGCCAGCTCGGACGTGGAATTCGCGCGTGGTGATGCCTACGCCGTCTACACCGTGGATGTCGCGCGCGGTGGCGGCACCTACAACCGCCTGGCGTTTTCTCCAACCGGCAAGGCGGCCGTTGCCCACTACAGTCTGGACTATCAACCTGCGGTCTGGCTCGACTACCAAACCACGCAAGGCTGGTCGTCGCAGAAGCTGTTCACCGGAGAAATTCGCGAGCAGCTCGGGTTTGCTATCAGCGCGCAGGGCCTCTATGCGCTGGCCTATTACGACGACGCTAAAAGGCTGCTCATGTATCGGGAATCGACCGACGGAGCGACGTGGACTGCGGCGGAGAATGTCGATCGCGATGGCGTCACTGGCTACTACCCGTCCCTGGCCTTCGACGATCAAGGCAATCCGGCCATCGCCTACTATCGATGCGGAGACTACGGCGTCGGTGATGGCTGCGACGCAAGCAAGGATGGACTCACGTTGGCGATTCGCCGGCAAGGAACCTGGGAAACACGCAAGGTGGTCAGCGATTCCGCCATCTACGATGGTCTCTACTCCGCCCTCGCCTTTGTCGGTGGCAAAGCCGTGATTGCCTACCAATCGAACTACTACGATCCTGTGGCAGGGACGAGCAAGGTGTCCCTGCACATTGCCAAGGAGATGTGATGCGGCGATGCTTGCTTGCTTCGATCCTCGCTTGCAGCCTTGGTGCCTGCAGCAACGATCCGAACCGCCTGTACGGCAGCGTGTCCGACATCTACAGCTTGGATTTCAGCCGCGTGCAAATCTTCCGCGTCAGCGATCAGGTGTCGATTGAGTACCAGCGCGTGTCGGGCCAGAGCATTCAAGCCAAGGTCGCGAAGCTGACGGTGATCGTCGGCGACTTGGCCAATCTCGCCGGCAACGATGTCGATTTGACCGAAAGCGTGGGTGGGCTGCCCCGCGGAACCATGCAGCGGGTGGAATCGACAACCACGGATTTTCCTCTCCAAGTGGGAACAGTGCATTTCAATCAAGAACCGGTGGCAGGAACCAACCTGAGCGGCTCGTTCCACACCACGCTTGCGGATCCGGCCGGCCGCACGCTCAACGGCGATTTCCAAGCTACCGTCGTGGCGCCGTGAAGATTGGGGCACGCACCACCTTCCTGTTGCTCGCGCTCGGCGCCTGCGACAACCAATCGTTCTTCACGCTGGGGCGCGATCGCATGGCTTGCGAAGACAGTATCCCCACAGCGTGTGGCTCGACCGCGCGCTGCGTGCTCGACACCAGCCACTATTTGGACGGCGACTTTCCGAGCGGCCGCCGATTCATCGTGCGCACGACCGGCGAGGCCGATTTGAACTTCGAGATCTATCTCGATGATCGCCACTCCCCTGGAACGTCCCTCCGGTTGCAAATCGCAGAACCAAGCTGCAACGAAAAGGTAACCTACGACAGCGCCGGAATAGACATCTTCCAAGATGCGGGTGCCGACGGGATCCTTGCCATACCTATGCACACCGTTCGACCAGGCGATCACTTGGTGGAACTTTCGAGCGACGCCTACTGCTCCTACGTTCTGCGCTTTTCCATGCAGACGGCATCACCGTAGCCGTCTTGGCTCCATGCATGAGGGCGGGCCAAGCGAGCTGTTTTTCGTGTAAGACCGAACGACCTTTGCTCGCACGCACACTTACTCCATGATGTATGTACGTAATCGATCTTACTCGTCTTATGGTGCCGTAATGTCGGCTGATGTCGGCTGAGGTGTGGAAACCACAATATATTTAGGCGCTTACCCGCACCCAAACGTGTTACTCTAGATCCGCACCCGGGTTACCCTTGAAGCCGTCCTGGGGCCGTGGAAGGAGATCAGCGATGCCAAAGACGATCATTTGTGCAGCAGTTCTGGTTGCGGGAATTCTGTTCGTCGCAGAGCCTGCCTTTGCCCAAACCGAGGGCGAGTGTGGGACTGGGTTCTGCGGAACCCCCAAGAACAATGGCGGTGGCGGGGGTGGCGGTGGCGGGGCCATCCTGGTCAACAACACCGATATCGGACTCAGCTACTCGACCTCGGACGACTTCGATGGTGACGGCTACGAAGACGACTTTGACAATTGCCCCTTCCGCCCCAACCGCGATCAAGCCGACAGCGACGGAGATGGCATCGGCGATGTCTGCGACAACTGCAAGTCGACTGCGAACGCAGACCAACTGGACAACGACGGCGACGGCATCGGTGATGCCTGCGATCCGGATATGGACAACGATGGCGTGCCGAACGCCACCGACAATTGTCCCAGCGTTCCCAACAAGTCGCAGAGGAACACCGCCGGTCAAGGCATGGGCGACGCTTGCAATCCCGATATCGACGGCGATGGCGTCTTGAACCATGATGATCCGTGCCCGTTCTTGGCCAACGTGACCTCGGGATGCGATGACGACACCGACAAGGACGGTATCCCGGATGCCGTCGACAATTGCCCGCTGGCGGCCAACCCCAGTCAAATCGACACCGACAAAGATGGTGTCGGTGACAACTGCGACTCCGATGCTGATGGTGACGGCATCCCCAATGGCATCGACAACTGCCCGCTCATGGCAAACCCGGACCAGGCCGATGCCGACCACGACGGAATGGGCGACCTATGCGATACGGATGGCTTCTGCCTGGTGGTGCCGACGAATCCCGATCCGGCGCAGTGCCTGAATCCCAAGACGGTTTTCGAGGTCGTGGCCGCTCCGCGTGTGAACGCGAACACCGGCGACCAAGTGCTGCTCTCGGTCTTTTCCAACCGGCCTGGCGTAAACCTGAACTACAAGTGGAACGTAACCTCCGCTCCATCGGGCGCAAGCGACACGGCCAGCAACCCGACCGGCGCTGCCACCTGCCAAGATGCGAAAGGCAACGATACGTATGAATGCGAGCCCCAGAAGGCTTACAAGCGTCCTGTCTTCGTGCCGCGACACCCAGGTCAGTACGCGCTGACTGTGAGCGCCGATTTGCAGGTACCCAGCACCATCGAGCCAGAAGTGATGCACGCTGAATCAACCGTCACCATCACCGTCGAAGGCAAGGACATCAGCAGCGATAGCGGCTGCCAGTTCGCGCAGGGACGGGCTGGCGCGGGGATGCTTCTGGTTGGATTGGGGTTTGGGCTGTCGCTGCTTCTGCGTCGGCGCCGCTAATCCGATGGTATTCGGCGGGGAAGGCCATGGGCCTTCTCTGCCGATCGGCCAGGCATTCGCCATGCACTCGCCAATCCACGACATTCCTCCGGTGAGGTGATTTCAACCAACATGGCTTCCCACCCCTGCACCCGAAACCTCACCCGCTCGACGGCAGCCGCGTTGCTCGTGACCGCGCTGGGGTGTACGGACACTGGGCTCGAACCTCCGCTCAGTCCGGGAACGGTGTACGACGACGAATTGCACCTTAGTGCCGAGGTCTGTTTGACCCCTGCTTCCGATGCCGCATTCCCGGTGAAGATCCTATTCGTCGTCGACACCTCTGATTCGATGAGCGTCACCGACCGGGACGCCAAGCGCACGAAGGCTGTTGCCAACGTCATCCAGCGCTATGGCGCACAGCCTGGCGTGGCGTTCGGCGTGATCGCCTTCGACTCGAACATCGATCGATTGACCGACGGATTCACGCATAGCCCCGATACCTCCCCCATCGAGACTCGTCTATCGAAGGCGGATCGTTTGACCGATTACCAGGGAGCGCTTAGCGCCGCCTATCAGATGATTTCGGAAGACATCGTGGCCAGCGAGCCCGCCGAGCGCGCTCGCTCGAAATACGTCGTGGTCTTCTTCTCCGACGGAACGCCCGATCCACAGTGCAGTGCCCAGGTGACGGTGTGTGGGGCCGGTACCTGTCCAGCCCACCAGCATTGTCGCGCAGGCGTGTGCAAAGCCGATTACCTCATCTGTTCGGTGCCGCGCAAGGATTGGCAGACTGCCTTCGACCCGCCGCTGTCGCCCGACCTCTATCCAGACCTGGACAAAGGCGCGGATTACAATCAAATGAGCCAAATCCTTCGCTCGGTAGACGATATGATCGGACTGCAGGACTTCTATC
>JADGRD010000512.1 GCA_017881285.1 Pseudomonadota bacterium
CCGCCATCGCCGCGGCTACGCCTGAGATGATCGCGCGCTACGAGCCGGTAATCGGACTCGAAGTGCATGTGCAACTGGCCACGGCCACGAAGATCTTCTGCGGCTGCCCCACCAGCTTCGGCTCTCCGCCCAACACCAACGTGTGTCCGGTCTGCCTCGGACTTCCCGGCGCGCTTCCCGTCCTCAGCCGCGAAGCGATGGAACTGGCCATCAAAGGCGCGCTCGCCTTGAACTGCCAGGTGCGCTCTCTCTCGCGAGTCGCGCGCAAGAATTACTTCTAGCCCGACCTGCCGAAGGGCTATCAGATCTCGCAGTACGACGAGCCGGTGGCCGAGCATGGCTTCGTGGATATCGTGGTGGACGGCCGTCCCAGGCGCATCGGCGTCACCCGTGTCCACATGGAAGACGACGCCGGCAAGAGCGTGCACGATGGCTTCAAGGATTCCGACCGCTTCTCCTACGTCGATCTCAACCGCAGCGGCACGCCGCTCATCGAAATCGTCAGCGAGCCCGATATGCGCAGCGCCGACGAAGCCCACGCCTACTTGACGGAGCTGAAGCAGGTCATCCAGTTCATCGAAGTCTCCACCTGCGATATGGAGAAGGGCCATCTGCGCTGCGATGCCAACGTCAGCGTGCGGCTCAAGGGCACCGAGCCCTTCGGCACCCGCGCCGAGGTCAAGAACCTGAACTCGTTCCGCTTCCTGAAGCAGGCCATCGAATTCGAAGTGGCCCGCCAGGTAGCGCTCCTCGCTAGCGGCGGACGAGTGGTGCAGGAGACGCGCCTCTACAACCCCGAACTGGACGAGACCTTCAGCATGCGCAGCAAGGAAGACGCCCACGACTACCGCTATTTCCCCGAGCCCGATCTCGTGCCCCTGCGCATCGGCGATAAGTGGCTCGGCGAGGTGCGCGCCTCCATGCCGGAGCTGCCCGCACGCAAGCGCGCCCGCTTCACGGGCGAGTTCGCTCTCTCCGAATACGACGCCGGTGTGCTCACCGCCACGCGCGCCGTAGCCGGCTATTTCGAGACCGTCGCCGCCGTCTCCGGCAATCCCAAGATGGCCGCCAATTGGGTCATGGGCGACCTGATGGCCATGCTGAACGCCGAGGGCAAGGAGATCGCCGATTCGCCGGTCAGCGCACAAAACCTGGGACAGCTCGTCAATCTGATCTCTAGCGGCGAACTCTCCGGCAAACTCGCCAAACAGATTTTCCCGAAAATGTTTTCCACCGGCGAGCCCGCCGCCGTCATCGTGGAACGCGAAGGCTTGAAGCAGATCTCCGACACGGGCGCGCTGGAGAAGATCATCGCCGATGTGATCGCCGCCAATCCCAAACAGGTGGAACAGTACCAGGGCGGCAAGACGACGGTGATCAACTTCCTGGTGGGCCAGGCGATGAAGGCCACCCGCGGCCAGGCCAATGTGGCCGTAGTGACCGATCTATTCACACAAAAACTGGGGTGATGCATGTTGAACGTAGGCGATCCGGCTCCCGATATTCACGTCCATACGGACTCAGACGAAGACTTCAAGCTCTCCCAGATGAAGGGGAAGCGCGTGGTGCTGTACTTCTATCCCCGGGCCGATACGCCGGGTTGCACCGTCGAGGCCTGCGAGTTCCGCGACGAGATTAAAGCGTTCGGCAAGAAGGGCACGGCAGTCATCGGCGTCTCGCCGGACAAGCCCGCGGCGCAAGCGAAATTCAAAGAGAAATACGATCTGCCGTTCACCCTCCTGGCCGACCAGGATCGCGTCGCCGCCGAAGCCTACGGCGTTTATAAAGAGAAGAACATGTACGGCAAGAAGGTGATGGGCATCGAGCGTACCACCTTCGTCATCGGCCCGGACGGCAAGATCGAAAAGATCTATCACAAGGTCAAGACCAAGGGCCACGCCGCCGCGGTCCTCGAAGGCCTCTGATCGCGCGTCGGGTACATGGCACCCGGCTCACCGATCGAATAAATGTGCGGCGGCTCGCTATTGGCACGCAGATCTCATTTGTATTCGAGCCGGCTTCCTGATAGAATCTCCCCAATTGTCGGCCCGGTATGCCGACTGAAGGGGAAACAAATGAAAACTCTCGCGCTTTGTCTGTGCGCGCTTGCGATGTCCGCGCCCGCAGCCCTTTTCGGGCAGGCGGTTTACGGAAGC
Organism: Pseudomonadota bacterium; assembly: GCA_017881285.1. Classification (GTDB taxonomy): domain Bacteria; phylum Myxococcota_A; class Polyangia; order Fen-1088; family Fen-1088; genus Fen-1118. Next base: position 2,157 of record JADGRD010000512.1, read on the forward strand.
ATTTCCGGCAACGTCACCGATTCCAGCGGAGCCGCCGTCCCGAATGCCAAAGTTGTCATCACCGACACGGGAAAAGGCATCACCACCAACACCGTCACCAACGAATCCGGCAACTACACCCAGGGCCACCTGATCGTCGGTATATATGAGGTGCGCATCGAAGCGGCAGGCTTCTCTGCCTACACTTCGAAAAATGTGCACGTGGAAGTGGACGCCGTCACCTCGATCAACGGGCGTCTCGCCCTCGGCACCGTCGGCGAGACCGTGAACGTCACCTCCGAAGCCCCGCTGCTCAAGGCCGAAAAGGCCGATGTCTCCGACACCATGACGCAGCGCTCCGTGCAGGAACTGCCGGTATACGGCCGTGATGTGAGCCGCCTCTACTTCATGGTCCCGGGCGTACAGGCGACCGGCACCAGTGCGCCCAGCGAACAGCCCCACGACATCTTCCGCCCCACCATCGGCGGCCAGTATTGGGGAGGCATCTCCTTCCAGTTGGACGGCACCGATAACCGCGATTCCGTCCTGGGCGAGCCGGTCATCACCCCCAACCTCGATTCGGTGGCCGAGATGAAGATCACCACTACGAGTTACGACGCCGAATTCGGCCAATCGAGCCAAGCCATCATCGCCTCCCACACCAAGAGCGGCACCAACACTCTGCACGGGAGCCTGTTCGAATACCGCCGCGACCAGCATGGCGCCGCTCGCGACCCCTTCGCGCAGGCCCAGCCTATCGTGGGCACCAACGGAAAGTTCATCCCACCCACCCTGTGGAACCAGTTCGGCGGCTCGCTCGGCGGCCCCATTCAGAAGGACAAGACTTTCTTCTTTGGCGATTACCAGGCCAACCGCCAGCACAACGGAGCCTCTCTGCTGACGCGCGTTCCCACCGCCGCCGAACGCACCGGCGATCTGAGCGACCTCAACACGCCCATCTACAATCCGTGCAACGCCGGCGACTGCACCATCGTTCCCGCCGCGCGCCAGCAATTCGCCGGCAACGTGATCCCGACCAGCCAGATCTCCTCGCAGGCGCTCGGACTGCTCCAGTCGATTCCGTTACCCAATGTGCTCGGCGTCAGCGGCGCGGTTCCCAACTTTGTCGCCGCCGGTCAGGGCGTGCTCAACAGCGATGCCTTCGACGTTCGCGTGGACCGCTACCAGACCGAGAAGCTTCACCTCTTCGGCCGCTACAGCTTCATGAAATACGGGCAGGTGGCTCCCGGCGCGTTCGGATTCGCCGCCGGCGGCCCGCAATTCAGCGTGGCTGGATTCGCCGGCAGTTCCGATCTGCGCGACCAGAGTCTGTCGGCAGGTTTCGATTACGCCATCCGTCCCACCTGGCTCACCGACTTCCGATTCGGTTTCTTCCGCTATCGCGTGTTCGTCAATCCCAACGGCCTCGGCACCTCGCCGGCCAAGGACGCCGGCATCCCCGGCCTCAACCTCGACTCCTATTACACCTCCGGCATGCCCCACGTGGGTATTAACGGCACCGGCGGTTTCAACTTCGACGCCAAGATTCGCCGGCAGAGCATCGACCTGGCTGACCTCTTCCACGCCCACATCGGTGGCATGGACGTGCTCGCCCGCGCGCTGCTGACCGCCGACAAAATGGTGTCCGACGGCAAGCTTCAGGGCGCCATCGATGCTCGCTACAAGGGCTGGACGCAGGGACTTGGCAAGGACATCCTCGACAAGAAGCTCGACCTTGCCCAGATCTCCGATGTGGCTCTCAAGCAGAAGCTGGATCCGAAGCCCCGCTCGGGTCAGCAGGAACTGCTCGAGAACCT
>JADGRD010000513.1 GCA_017881285.1 Pseudomonadota bacterium
GCCTTGGTCATGAAATCGACCCAGAGGGGCAGGGCAGCGCGGGCGCCTTCCTCGCCTCGCCCCAGCACGCGGCGCTCGTCGAAGCCGACCCACACCGCGGCCAGCAGCTCGGGCGTGAAGCCGACGAACCACGCGTCGCGATCCTCGTCGGTGGTGCCGGTCTTGCCGGCGGCCGGTCGCTTGAGCTTGGCGGCCGCGCTTCTCGCCGTGCCCGCCTCGACCACGCTGCGCATGAGCGACACCACCACGTAGGCGGTCTCGGCCTTGATGACCTGCTTGAGCTCGGGCGCGGGCACGGGCTCGTTGCCGAATGCCGTCACCAGGCGCGGGTCGGCGTACGTGCCGCCCGAGGCGAAGGTGGCATAGGCGTTGGCCATCTCGATGGGTGTGACGGTGGCGGTGCCAAGCGCCAGGGAGAGATCGAGCTTCTCCGGCGGGGGCAGATCGAGCCCGGCGGCGACGGCGAGCTCGCGCACGGGGAGAACGCCGATGTCCGACAGGAGCTTGATGGAAACGGTATTGATGGAGTCTGCCAGGGCCACCCGCAACCGCACCGGGCCGCGGAACTTGTTCTTCTCGTGGTTCTGCGGCTTCCACAGCTTGAAGGAACGTCGGCCAGGCCCATCAAGATGAACTGCCTTCTCATTCAAATTGACGTCTCAGGTGGCCGGCCAGTTGCGCATGCCACCCGACCCGCACTGGATGGCAACCAACGTGCTGTTACTCAGGCGTAACCGGCCGAACAATGGCGCACTAGCCCGAGAATACTGGCCACTCTTGGCACGCTTCTGGCTTTACTTCGGTGAAACGAAAGGAACATAACCATGTTAGCGAATCCCAAAACATTATTGATGCCGGCAAATCCGGTGCAGGATGGGAGGAGGGTCGGTCCTGGTCTGCACCTGCCCGCAGCTTCGCGCCCCTTCGGACCAACCACCCTCCAGTTCTTCGAAGAAGGTGAACGCCAGGAAAAAACGGGATGGCAAGACTCGGAGATGCCGGCCGACGAAGACACGGACACCTACGTCCGCGGAGGCTCGTTCGACAAGATACCAAGGCAAAAGAGCGCTCTGCTGATACTAGCATTGCTCGGCGTTGGTCTCGTAACAGGCGCTGCTCTGGGGGTTAGAGCCTTGGCCAGGACCGGGTGGAAGGTCGACGCCTCTGCCGCCGCGTTCTCGCGCAATCCTGCCCCAGCCACGCCCGCGCCGACTGCTGCTCTTGTGCCCACCGCTACCGCGCTGCCCCCGGCGCCCCCCTCGCGCCCTCAGCTCACCGCCATGCCAATTGCGAAGCCCAATGCCGGCGAGGCCCCGGCAGACGGCACGGTCGAGAGTCCCGGCGATGGCGACGCGACTCGCGCGACAGGCGACAAAGTAACGAGCTACGCAATCAAACACGTCAAGAAGCTTGCGCAAGCGTCGCGCAAATACCATTGGGTACCAGGAAAGAGCGAACCTAGAACGGTCATCGCGGTACAGGATGAACTCGACCAGGAGGCCAATCCCGCCACGAACGGCGAGGTGGTCCAACCGCCCCCCTTGAGAAATCCGTCGCACATCGAGCCGCCGCAGCAGCTCGCTCCGCCCCCGGAGCATCCTGCGTCGACTGTTTCTGGTGAAGCCGACCCGTTCGAGCCATAAGTCCCTGGGCCAACGTGCTCCCTCTCGCGAGCAAGGGAGGCGAAGGACATCCTGGGAGACTTCCACCGCCACCAGAGACGGAAGCCGGCGCGGGGCCAGCGTCGTCACCGTCGGGAAACAGGACCGGCGGATGACTCCTTGGGTGCCTAGCACTACTGATTCAAATTCGGACCGAGCCGGCGCGTCGCGAGGGCTGTGCTTCGCCCGATGCCCATCCGCGACACTCGTTTCCCAACGGTGACGACGACGACCTTGGAGTCTGGCCATGGGGGCCAGTCATCGTGCATCATGGCGCGATGGCGGCCTTTTTGCTCAGCATCCTTGGCGCATTGCGCGCGGCCTTCCGGTCGCGTGCGGATCTCGCCCTGGAGAACCTTGCCCTTCGCCAGCAGTTGGCCAACCTGCGGCGCACGTCGGGCCGCCCACGCCTCGGCAAGTCCGACCGCGCCTTCTGGCTCGTGCTCGCCCGGCTCTGGTCTCACTGAGCGGACGTCATGGTGGTCGTCAAGCCAGATACCGTGGTCCGCTGGCACCGCGCCGGCTTCCGTCTCTTTTGGCGCTGGAAGTCCCGCTCGCGCGGCCCGGCGGAGCGCGACGTCTCCGCCGAGGTCAAGGCGCTCATCCGCCAAATGGGTGAGGCCAATGTGGGGTGGGGCGCGCCCAGAATCCACGGCGAGTTGCTCAAGCTCGGCATCGACATCGGCGAGCGCAGCGTTTCCCGCTTCATGCCGCCCAGGCCACGGAAGCCACGCTCGCAAACCTGGCGCTCCTTCCTCGATAACCACGTCGGGACGTTGGCATCGATCGACTTCTTCACCGTGCCCACCGCCACCTTCCGCGTCCTCTATGTTCTGTTCGTCCTCTCCCACGACCGCCGGCGCGTTCTTCATTTCAACATCACCGAGTTTCCGAGCGCGCGATGGACCGGCCAGCAGATCATCGAGGCGTTTCCCGAGGACACGGCGCCCAGGTACATGATCCGCGACCGCGACGGAATCTACGGCGAGCAGTTCCGACGTCGCGTCGAGGGCATCGGCATCGAGGAAGTTCTCACGGCCCCGCGTTCCCCCTGGCAGAACCCATACGCCGAACGCCTCGTGGGCTCGGTCCGTCGCGAATGCCTCGCTCACGTCATCGTCCTCGGCGAGCGCCACCTGCATCGCATTTTGAGATCCTACTTCGCCTACTATCACCGGTCCCGGACGCATCTGTCCCTCGGCAAGGACGCGCCGGAATCGAGAGCTGTCCAACCGCTGGCCATGGGCACGGTCGTGGCACTGCCCGAGGTCGGCGGCCTCCACCATCGCTACGTGCGCCTCGCGGCGTGACAGACCCCGGCGCCCTTCGTCCCGCTGTGGAATACGAAGCTCGGCTTCTGCCCGGAGCTCGCCCGGCGCACTTGGTTCGACGCTCACCACGCACCGGGCACAAGCCTCTCGCGCCCCACGATGGTCCCGAACCGGACCGATCACGGTCGATCTCCACCCCGCCGCGCCCCGGATGAGCACCTGGCGAGGAACAAGGGGACGCTGAATCTGCTGGCGCACGTGCTTCCTGCCGTGCCGCTACGACAGTGGGTACTGACCCGCCCTTTCGACTACCAGGCGCTTGTGCATCTCGAAAATAGGGCCTAAAATACCGGGTCCTCCTTGCTCTTGAGTGATTGCTTTTGCCTTCACGAGACACAGGCATGTGCCTGTCGATTTCTGTCGGTCGACGTGATGAAACGGGCGCGCGCCCGACACTCTTGGCGAGAGTACTGAACCGCTACCACCACGGAGGACACTGATGATCCCAGCACGTAGTCTCTTGGGGCGACCCTTGCGCGCCCCAAGCCAATGCCGCAGAGCGCTGAATGCGCACCCGCTTCGCTTTCCTCGCGGCGCCTCATCCGGACCCCTGGCCCGGCTGTGCCTGTGGGGCGCGCTGTCGAGCATGCCTATGCTCGTCGTCGCCTGCAGCAGTGGTCAGGCATCCGAGGGCGCGGGCGGCTCAGGCGGCGCAGCGGGCCAGTCGGGCGCGGGCGGCTCGGGCGGGGCTGCGGGCAATGGGGGAGGGAGCAGCACAGGTGGCGCGGCGGGCAAGGCGGGTGCTGGTGGCTCAGGCGGCGCGTCGACTCAAGGTGGCGCGGCGGGAAACAGCGACCCCGGCACGTCGCTCACCTTCAGCGTGGACGTGTCCAAGGACAACCACGCCATCTCCCCTTACATCTACTGTCTGAACGCGTGGAACCTGAGCAACGACGATATGACCACTCTCGCGCAGACCAACGGCTTGCGCCTGGTGCGCTCGGGGGGCA